>NZ_DASSVG010000197.1:0-6000 GCF_035706265.1 Ramlibacter sp.
CCGGCCGGGCGGCCCCAGGCGCTGTCGTTGTCCACCAGGAAGCCGGTCATGAAGTCCTGGTACTCGCCGGTCGGCTTGCCGCCCTGCATGCGCACCCGGATCACCTTGTAGCCGGTACGCTCGGGCCGGCTGTGGGAGCCGTGCAGGGCCACGAAGGCATCGCCGCGGTATTCGGCCGGGAAGGCGCTGCGGTCGTAGAAGGCCGCGGCCAGCGCAGAGGAGTGGGCCTGGATCAGCACCTCGGGCACCCGCACCTTGCCTTTCAGATCCGGCCGCTGGCCCTTGCGGGCCGGGTCCTCGTTGCTGCCGATGTAGTACCAGGGCCAGCCATAGAAGGCGCCGTCCTGCACCCGGGCCATGTAGTCGGGCGCGAGCAGCGGGCCGATGTGGTCGCGCTCGTTGACCACGCACCAGAGGTTGTCGGTGCCCGGCTGCATCGCCAGGCCCGAGCAGTTGCGCAGGCCGGTGGCGTAGTTGCGGATCGTCTTGCCGTCCGGATCGAACACGCGCACCACGGCGCGGTTCTCCTCGTCGCCCCAGGCGGCGCCGCGGCCGTGGGTCTGCTCGAAGCGGCGGAGCTCCTCCGGCTTCATCTCGGTCAGGCCGAGGCCGAGATTGGACGAGGAGCCGACGGCGAGGAACAGGCGCTTGCCGTCGCGCGAGACGGCGAGGTCGCGCGTCCAGTGCCGCTTGGTCGGGATGTTGCCGACGATCACCTGGGCCGGTCCGCCGGCCTTGGTGTCGCCGTTGCGATAGGGGTAGCGCACCACCTGGTTCGCGGCTCCCACGTAGACGTAGCGCGGATTGGCCGGCGGCACGAAGGCGATGCCGTAGGGCCGCTCCAGGCCCTCGGCGAACACCTGGGGTTGGGCGGCCGGCCCGGTCGCATTGGCGGGAAAGACCAGCACGCGGCCGGCCTCGCTTTCCGACAGGAAGATGTCGCCGTTGGGGGCGACGCGCAGCGTGCGCGGCTGCCGGAAGCCGCTGGCGAAGACCTGCACCGCGAAGCCGTCCGGCACCTTGGGCAGCGCACCCTCGGGCGGCGCGACGACCTTGATGTTGTTGCCCACCGAGGCCTCGGGGTCGCTGCCGGTCATCGTGGCCGGCGGCAGGTCGGACGGCTTGATCACGCGCCGCACGCCGGGAGCGTCCGAGCGCCAGTCCGCCAGGGCCGCGGTGCCGGTGCGCAGATCGCCGGTCTGCGCGCCGGCGGCCGAGGCGGCGAAGAACAAGGGAAGATGGAAGAGGAGCGCCGAAAGCGTTCTCAGCTGCATGCTTGCCTCCCTGCAAGGCTCCAAGGGAAGCGGAATGTACTCCCCGGGTGCCGGGCCTTGGGGGGCGCTGCAGCGCGGCCGGTGCAACAAACGAATCGGGCCCGCGAGGGGCCCGATCCGAGAGGGAAACCTGGTCGGGGTGAGAGGATTCGAACCTCCGGCCTCTACGTCCCGAACGTAGCGCTCTACCAGGCTAAGCTACACCCCGATTTGCGGCTGGCGGTGCTGTCTGAATCGCTTCAGTAGCGCCGCTGCAGCAGCGAAGCCGCCAATTGTACCAAAGCCTGAGCATGCTCATTCAAGGGGAGCTGTTGCGCAGCTGACATCGCGCGTTGCGCCTCCGCCGCGGCGGCCTGGTGGGCCACCTCCAGCGCCCCGGTTTCGCGCACGATGGCCACGATGTGACCGAGCTCGTCGATCCCGCCGGTCTCGATGGCGCGGCGGATCAGCGCCCGCTGCGAATCGGTGCCTCGGCGCATGGCGGCGATCAGGGGCAGGGTGACCTTGCCCTCGCGCAGGTCGTCGCCCAGGTTCTTGCCCATCTCGGAGGCCTCACCGGCGTAATCGAGCACGTCGTCGATCACCTGGAAGGCGGTGCCCAGGGCCTGGCCGTAGTCGGCGCAGGCCTGTTCGAGCTTCGGGTCGGCCTTGGCCAGCACCGCGCCGAGGCGCGCGCTCGCCTCGAACAGCTTGGCCGTCTTGGAGCGGATCACCTGCACGTAGGCCGGCTCGTCGAGGCCGGGATCGTGCATGTTCATCAGCTGCATGACCTCGCCCTCGGCGATCACGTTGGTCGCGTCGGCCAGGATCTCCATCACGCGCATGTCGTGCGCGTCCAGCATCATCTGGAAGGCGCGCGAATAGAGGAAGTCGCCCACCAGCACGCTGGCGGGGTTGCCGAAGCTCTCGTTGGCGGTGGCCCGGCCGCGCCGCAGCGTCGACTCGTCGACCACGTCGTCGTGCAGCAGCGTGGCCGTGTGGATGAACTCCACCACCGCCGCCAGGTTGTGGCGCTGGGCACCGCGGTAGCCCAGCGCGCCGCAGATCATCAGCAGCAGGGCGGGGCGCAGGCGCTTGCCGCCCGACGAGATGATGTAGCGGGAGACCTCGCCCACCAGCGGCACGCCGGAGTCGAGGCGGCGGGCGATCACGGCATCCACCTCGCGCATGTCATCGGCGATCAGGGACAGGACGGTGGCGGCGCTGGGGGATGAATCGGTCAAGGGCTAACCCGTAGAGTTGCGGAATAAATTATAAGAAAGGGTTCAGCTCCGGGCTGCCGCGCATCGGCGCCGACTTGTGAGCGAGCGCAAACAATGCTATAGTCGCGGGCTTTCCCGGAAATGGGTTCGGGAATGTCCTGGAGGCCGGCTCGCGCTGCCTCCGCCCTAGAGAGGTCAACCATGTACGCGGTCATAAAAACCGGTGGCAAGCAGTATCGCGTTGCTTCCGGCGACAAGATCAAGGTAGAACAGATTGCTGCGGACATCGGCCAGGAAATCACCATCGACCAGGTGCTCGCCTTAGGCAACGGCGGCGACCTGAAGATCGGGGTGCCCCTGGTGTCCGGTGCCACGGTGAAGGCCACGGTCGTGGCGCACGGCAAGCACGACAAGGTGCGCATCTTCAAGATGCGCCGCCGCAAGCACTACCAGAAGCACCAGGGCCATCGCCAGCAATACACCGAGCTGCAGATCGGTGACATCGCCGGCGCCTGAGCCCCCAAGGAGAACAGGAAATGGCACAGAAAAAAGGCGGCGGCTCCACGCGAAACGGGCGCGATTCCCAGCCGAAGATGCTGGGCGTCAAGGCCTTCGGCGGTGAACTGATCAGCGCCGGCTCCATCATCGTGCGCCAGCGCGGCACCAAGTTCCACCCCGGCACCAACGTCGGCGTCGGCCGGGACCACACGCTGTTCGCCCTGGTGGACGGCAGCGTCAAGTTCGAAACCAAGGGCGCGCTGAACAAGCACATGGTCAGCGTCATCCCGGCGGCCTGAGTTAACCTCGGTCCCGCAAGTCCAGAAGGCCCGACTTGTCGGGCCTTCGTCATTTCCGGAAATCCCATGAAGTTCGTCGACGAGGCTTTCATCGACATCGCCGCCGGCGATGGCGGCAACGGCTGCGTCTCGTTCCGCCACGAGAAGTACAAGGAGTTCGGCGGCCCCAACGGCGGTGACGGCGGCCGCGGCGGCCACGTGTGGGCCGTGGCGGACCCGAACCTCAACACGCTGGTGGACTACCGCTTCTCGCGCCGCCATGAGGCGGGCCGCGGCGAGCACGGCATGGGCTCCGACATGTTCGGCGCCGCCGGCAACGACATCGTGCTGAAGATGCCGGTGGGCACCATCCTCAGCGACGCCGAGACCGGCGAGGTGCTGTACGAGCTGCTGCAGCCGGGCGAGAAGATCATGATCGCCAAGGGCGGCGACGGCGGCTTCGGCAACATGCGCTTCAAGAGCTCGATCAACCGGGCGCCGCGGCAGAAGACGCCCGGCTGGCCGGGCGAGCGAAAGAGCCTGAAGCTGGAGCTGAAGGTGCTGGCCGACGTGGGCCTGCTCGGCATGCCCAACGCGGGCAAGTCCACCTTCATCGCCGCAGTCTCCAATGCGCGGCCGAAGATCGCCGACTACCCCTTCACCACGCTGCACCCGAACCTGGGTGTGGTGCGCGTGGGCCCGGAACAGAGCTTCGTGGTGGCCGACGTGCCGGGCCTGATCGAGGGCGCGGCCGAAGGTGCGGGCCTGGGCCACCAGTTCCTGCGCCACCTGCAGCGCACGCGGCTGCTGCTGCACATCGTGGACATCGCGCCCTTCGACGAGGGCGTGGATCCCGTCGCGCAGGCGAAGGCGATCGTGGCGGAGCTGAAGAAGTACGACCCCACGCTGTACGAGAAGCCGCGCTGGCTGGTGCTGAACAAGCTGGACATGGTGCCGGCCGAAGAGCGCGCCGCCCGCGTGAAGGACTTCGTCAAGCGCTTCAAGTACAAGGGCCCGGTGTTCGAGATCAGCGCACTCACCCGCGAGGGTTGCGAGCCGCTGGTGCAGGCGGTCTGGCAGCACGTGCATGCCCTGCAGGCGGCGGAGAACGCGCCGGTGGAAGTCGACCCGCGCTTCGCGGGCGGCGACAATGCACCCTCATGAACAGCAGCAGCGAACGGGACGCGACGCAGGCCCTGCGCGAGGCCCGGCGCATCGTGGTGAAGGTGGGCTCCAGCCTGGTCACCAACGAGGGCCGGGGCCTGGACGAACGCGCCATCGGTGAATGGAGCCGCCAGCTGGCGGCGCTGGCGGCCGACGGCCGCGAGGTGATCATGGTCTCCAGCGGTGCCATCGCCGAGGGCATGAAGCGCCTGGGCTGGACGGCCCGCCCGCACGAGGTCAACGAGCTGCAGGCCGCCGCCGCGGTGGGCCAGATGGGCCTGGCGCAGATGTACGAGACCAAGCTGCGCGAGCAGGGCCTTGCTTCCGCGCAGGTGCTGCTCACGCACGCCGACCTGGCCGACCGCGAGCGCTATCTCAACGCGCGCTCCACGCTGGTCACGCTGCTGTCGCTGCACGTGGTGCCGGTGATCAACGAGAACGACACCGTCGTCAACGACGAGATCAAGTTCGGCGACAACGACACCCTGGGCGCGCTGGTGGCCAACCTGGTCGAGGCCGACCTGCTGGTGATCCTGACGGACCAGAAGGGCCTGTACAGCGCCGATCCGCGCAAGGACCCGCACGCGCAGTTCATCCAGGTGGCGCGCGCGGGCGACCCGGCGCTGGAGCAGATGGCCGGCGGCGCGGGCTCCAGCATCGGCAAGGGCGGCATGATCACCAAGGTGCTGGCGGCGGCGCGCGCGGCGCGCTCGGGCGCTTCCACCGTGATCGCCTGGGGCCGCGAGCCGGATTGCCTGCCGCGGCTGGTGCAGGGCGAGATCATCGGCACGCTGCTGGTCGCGCCGACGCAGAAGAGCCAGGCGCGCAAGCGCTGGATGGCGGACCACCTGCAGCTGCGCGGCGCGGTGATGGTCGACGCCGGTGCCGTGGCCAAGCTGCGTTCCGAAGGCAAGAGCCTGCTGCCGATCGGCATGACGGCGGTGGAGGGCGACTTCGCCCGCGGCGAGGTGATCGCGGTGCGCGACCCCGCCGGCCAGGAGATCGCGCGCGGCCTGGCGAACTACGCCTCGGCCGAAGCCCGCATCCTGTGCCGCAAGCCTTCCAGCGAGATCGAGAAGCTGCTCGGGTACATGGCGGAGCCCGAGATGATCCACCGGACCAACCTGGTGCTCACGCGCTAGGAACCGGCGACAGCCGACTACCGGTTCACCCCGCCGCGCTCGAAGCGCCGGTCGATCGGGGCGCGCAGGTCGCTCACGATCTGGGCCGCGTTGCCGTTCGGGGCGTGTCCGAGGCAGACGCCGTTGCGGGCGATGAACAGGCTGTGGCGCGTGTTCGGTGCCGAATGCAGCGGCTGCCACTCGGCGCTGCTGGTGGCGACCCAGCCGCTGTCCGGGTTGTGGCGGGCATAGACCCGCACTTCCCCGGCGTCGCAGCGGATGCCTTCGTACATTGCGTTCACGGCCCCGGTGGTGCTGGTGGCCACCACGACGTAGCGCACGATGCGGTCCTTGCCCACGTTCACCGAAGCGGGATCGATGCCGAAGCGCAGGCCGGTGCCGGGCACTTCCAGCGGAATGAGGCCCGTGGTGCGCAGCGCCGGCGGCGGCGGGCCATCGAGTT
>NZ_DASSVG010000198.1:0-2242 GCF_035706265.1 Ramlibacter sp.
GAGTTGGGCTCGAGCAGCACGTTGTCGGCCGCGAAGTAGAAGTGCTCGTCGAAGAACGGGTCGGTGCCGGGGGGGGCGGACAGCAGGTCGGGCATGGGCGGCACTTCGGCGCCGCCGGCGGTGGCGGAGGGCAGCAGCCAGGGGCCGTTGGGGCCGTCGAGCGAGCAGCTGAAGTTGGCGCAGGCGATGCCGACGTCGGCGGTCTCGAAGATGCGGTCGCCCTGGGCCTGGCCCGTGTAGGTCACGTCCTGGTAGGGCGTGATCACGCGGTAGTCGCCGTCGAACGGCAGGCCGGTCAGGAAGATGCGATGGCGCTGGAAGACGATCTGGTCGCCGGCGATGGCAGGGCCGACGGCGAAGGCCGCTTCCTGGGCGATGACCAGGCGCGCCCGGAAGCCCGAGTTGGGCTCGAGCAGCACGTTGTCGGCCGCGAAGTAGAAGTGCTCGTCGAAGAACTGGTTGGGGAAGTTCTCCGGCACCACGGTGTCGCCGGTCAGCAGCAGGCACCAGCCGCCATCGAGTTCGGCCTGCGTGGACGGGCCGCAGAACTCCAGGGTGACGCCCGTCTTGTCCTGGTACCAGGACGGGAAGCCGCCGCCGGCGGGCGAGTTGTCGATCGGCCCCATGCGCTCGAGAACGGCATAAGCCGGAGAGGCGGCAGCAAGGGCGAGGACCACCGCCGCCGAAATCAGATTGCGCTTCGGATTCATGAAATATGTCTTTCCTGTCAAGGGGTGATGGTGATCGCGAGCATTTACCGGCTTACGCTTGCCCACGTTCAGGTTCGTCGCTTGGGTACTGCGGATCAGACCGGCCGAGCGGCACAGCCGGTCTTCGCGCCTGCGGACGCCGCCGGAGGCGTCGTCCCGGTGCACGGTTCGCGCTCGGCGCCATGGAGCACGGAGTGCTTCGCGGTGCGTTGCGCTGCAAGCAGTTCGTCGACCTTGGCCAACACCTGCTGCGGTTTGTCGATGTCGTAGAGACGGATCCAGCGGCCGCTCTGCGCGTCGCCGACCAGGATCTGCGCCGGGTGGTTCTCCGGCTTCGTGATGTGGATGCCGAAGGCCTGCAGCGCCTGGGCGACGTTCGTCACGTCGCCGGTCAGCCACAGCCAGCCGGGCTTGGGGGCGAAGTGCTGCGAGTACTCCTTCAGGCGCGCCGGCGTGTCGCGCACCGGATCCACCGTGAGGGAGACGAGGCGCACCTTGCGGTCCATCAGGGGCGCGAGGCTTTCCTGCAGCTGCGCGAAGGTCTGCGAGACCAGCGGGCAGATGTCGGAGCAGTTGGTGTAGACGAAGCCGACGACGACGATGCGGCCGGCGAGCGCGTCGCTCGCCAGGCGCAGTTGGCGGCCGTCCTGGTCCACCAGCGTGGCTGCGTCGGTGGGCTTCACCGGCTTGCCGGCGGCCGCGGCCGCCGCACGGGCGCCGTGGTGGCCCTCGTGCCCGTCGCCGTGCGCCCAGGCGCGCGGCATGCTCAAGGCAAGGCCGAGCATCAACACGGAGATCGCGAGGCCCTTGGTCCGCCAGTTCATGTCCGCTCCTCTTTGTGTGTCGCAGCGCTGAAAACTCGCCGCGGGTGTAACTCGTGTTACGCAAAGGGCAGACCAAGAACCAAAGTGCCAACTGTTTCGGCACGTAGGCATGAAGGTTTACAAAAAGGCCGGGAACGAGGGTGCCGTTCAGATGTTTGACTTAGATCAAACATGTAGCCCGAATGCATTCAAAGGCATCCCGAGCTGGGGAAAGGGTGGGGAATGGTGCCGGGGCAATTCCCCAGGATTGGGTGGGGGAGGACACCCGTTCCCCAGCCAGTCAGGCGGGAGCTTTACTCCAGGCCGCTTTGCAGCCGGTGGTAACGCGAGATCACGCGGGGCACGTAGGCCTGGGTCTCGGCGTTGCGGGGAATGCCGCCGCTGCGCTCCACGGCGGCGGGGCCGGCGTTGTAGGCGGCCAGCGCCAGGGCGAGGTTGTTGCCGAAGCGCCCCAGCAGATCCTTCAGGTAGCGGGCGCCGCCGTCCACGTTGGCGGCAGGATCGTGCGGATTGGCGACATCGAGCATGCGCGCGGTGCCGGGCATCAACTGCATCAGGCCCATCGCCCCTTTCGGCGACACCGCCTTGGGATTGAAGCCCGACTCGGTCTCGATCACGGCCTGCAGGAGGGCCTCGGGCAGGCCGTGGGCGCGCGCGGCGGCGCTGACCAGGGCCGACCACGCCTCGCGCCGCTTCGCCAGCGCCGAG
>NZ_DASSVG010000199.1:0-17863 GCF_035706265.1 Ramlibacter sp.
GCTCGCGCACGTTGCCCGGCCAGTCGTAGCTCACCAGGATTTCCTCGGCCTCCGGCTCCAGCGTGAGCTTGCCGGCCACCCCGAAGCGCTCGCCGCCGCGCGCCAGCAGGTAGCGCAGCAGCGCCGGGATGTCCTCGCGCCGCTCGCGCAGCGGCGGCACGGTGACGTGGAAGCCGCTGATGCGGAAGTACAGGTCCTCGCGGAAGCGGCCCTCGGCCACCATCTGCTTCAGGTCGCGGTTGGTGGCCGCGACGATGCGCACGTTGACCTTGCGCACCTGCTCGCTGCCCAGCGGCCGGATCTCGCGCGCCTCCAGCACGTGCAGCAGCTTGACCTGCAGCTCCAGCGGCAGCTCCCCGATCTCGTCCAGGAAGATGGTGCCGCGGTCGGCTTCCAGGAACAGGCCCTTGCGGGCCCGGTCGGCGCCCGTGAAGGCCCCGCGCACGTGGCCGAAGAATTCGCTTTCCAGCAGGTTCTCGGGAATCGCGCCGCAGTTCACCGGGATGAAGGGCGCGCCGGCGCGCTGGCTTTGCTGGTGGATCGAGCGCGCCGTGACGCCCTTGCCGGTGCCGCTCTCGCCGGTGATCAGCACGGTGCTGTCGGTGGGCGCCACCTTGGCGATCAGGCGATCGAGCTGCTTCATCGCCGGCGACACGGAGGGGCAGCGGTCGTCGCTGCGGCCCACCACCAGCTTGCGCAGCGCCTCGTTCTCGCCGCGCAGGCCGCGCAGGTCGGCGATCTGCGCCAGCCGCTGCAGCAGCTCCTCGGAGCGCAGCGGCTTGATCATGTAGTCCGTGGCGCCGGCCTTCATCGCCTCCACCGCGGTGTCCACCGAGGAGAAGGCGGTCATCATGATGAAGGTGGTGTCCAGGCCGCCCTTGCCGGCTTCGCGCACCACCTCGATGCCGGTCAGGTCCGGCATGTTGATGTCGCACAGGGCCACTTCGACGTCGCCCTTGGCCAGGCGCATGAGGCCCTCGCGGCCGCTGCCCGCCGTCTCGACGGTGTGGCCGGCGCGCGTGAGGCTCGCGGCGAGGATCTGGCGGATCGCCGGCTCGTCGTCGATGACCAGGATCTGCAGCGAGGAGCTCATGCCGGGAGTGTAGCGGCGTGCACCCCGCGGTCCACCCCGGGACGCGCCCGGGGGAACGCCGCCGTCAGCTGTGCTTAGCCGCGCGCCGCGGGCAGCCAGAGCGTGGCACGGGCGCCGCCCCGGGGCAGGCCTTCCAGCGCGATGCGGCCGCCGTGTTCCTCGGCGATCGCCCGGCACAGCGGCAGCCCGAGGCCGGTTCCCTTGCCGGCGGGCTTGGTCGTGAACAGGGGATCGAAGGCGCGCTGCAGCACCTCCTGGCTGAAGCCGCAGCCGTTGTCTTCCACCCGCAGCTCGATGCCGCCCTCGACGGTGCGGGTGGCGATCTCCAGCCGCGCCGTGTGGGCGGGCAAGCCGTGGGTGGCGTCGGCCGCGTTGATCACGAGGTTGATCAGCAACTGAACCAGCCGGTCGGCACAGCAGTCCACCGCCGGCAGCAGGGGATCGAGCTCGGTCTGCACCAGCACGCCTTCCAGCCGCGGCTCGTAGCGCAGCAGCGCGAGGCCCTGGGTCACGATCTCGTTGAGGCTGGCGAGCTGCCACTGCGCGGCCGGCGCGGCGGCCAGCCGGTTGATCTCGCGCGTGATGGCGATCAGCCTGGCCGTCTCGTGCAGGATCGGCTTGACGCAGTTCTCTTCCACCGCCGGCGGGCAGGGGCCGTGCGTCTCCAGCAGCGCGCGGGCATAGCCGTCGATGGCGGCGATCGGGTTGCCGATCTCGCGGATCACGCCGGCGGCCATGGAGCCGATGGTGGCCAGCTTCTCCTGGTGCATCACGTGGCGGCGTTCCACCGCCAGGTCGCGTTCGCGCTTGGCCAGCGCGCCCGCCAGGTTGTCGACCGCGTCGCCGAGCTCGCGCAGTTCGTCGCGCCGGGCCAGCGGCTTGCCGAGGCTGCGGTCGCCGGTGACGATGGCCTGGGCGCGGGCGCGCACCGTGTCGATGTCGCCGGCCAGCCGGGCGAAGAACAGCAGCGCCAGCGCGCCGATCGAGGTGATGCCGATCCAGGCCAGCGTGGCGATGGTGACCGTGCTGCCGTCGATGAAGTGGCGGGTGGCGTTCAGGTGCGCCACGCGCTCCTCGAAGGCGGTGCGCAGCCGCAGGTCCACGGCCTGCACGTCGGCGCCGGCGCGCAGCTGCGCCTGGCGCTCCTCCAGCAGGCTCTCGTAGCGGCCGTGGGCGGCCTCCAGCGCCTCCAGGTGCGACTGCACGGCGCCGCGGAACAGGAAGGCCGAGGCCACCATCACGGTGGCCAGGGCGATCAGCGCCAGGATCGCCAGCATGCCGGTGGCGCGCAGCGACATGCGGCGCGGCCGTTGCGGCGCCGGCGAAGAAGGCAGGGCCCCGGCGAGTTCCGGGAGCGGGGCGGCGGTGACCATGGCGTCAGGCGTCCTCGAGCACGCGATCGAGCCGGGCCCGCACGGGCGCGGCATCCCAGTCGCGCGCGCCGACCCAGCAGGCCAGCACGCCGCCGTCGCGCGCGACGACGAAGGTCTGGGGCAGGGCATCGAGCCCGAGCTGCTTCACGGCCGGCGCGCGGGTCGCGAGCACCGCGCCGCGCAGGCGCGCCGCGCGCTCGGACAGGTACTCGCGCACGGCGAACACGTCGTCGGCCAGTGCGATGGCGGCGACCTGCACACCGCGCGCGGCCAGGGCGAGGCCCAGCCGCTCGAGCGCCGGCAGTTCGGCGCGGCAGGGGGCGCACCACAGCGCCCAGAGGTTCACGATGCGGGCCTGCGCACTGGTGGCAGGCAGGGTGGCGGGCTGGCCGCTCAGCTCCGTCACTTCCAGTTCCGGCCAGCGGGGTCGGTGGCCGGTGGCGGGAGAGCGGCCGCAGCCGCTGAGGCAGGCAGCGAACGCGGATGCGATCGCGGCCCGCCGCTTCACTTCACGACCTCGGTGATGACGAGCTTCGCGTCCTTGGCGCCGACCTTCACCGGGCCGATGGTGCCGGTCAGGTCGCCCGGCTGCGGCATGGCGTTGCCGCTCTTGGAAATCCGGGCCACCAGCTGCACCTGGTCGCGCAGCGAGATGCGGGCCTCGGGCGACATCGCCATCGAGTCGTCGAGCTTGAACTGCAGCGGGAACTTGTCGGCCGGCGCGCGCAGGATCGCCAGCGGCATGCGGCCGCCGTCGGCCGGGCGGGCGTAGACGTACAAGGTGGCGCCCGCGGGCACGTTGGCCTTCACCGCGTCGGCAATGCTCACGCTGCCTTCCACTGCCTGGCCGGAGGATGCGGCGGCGGCGGGCTTGTCGGTCGGCGCGCCGGCGACGTTGGCGTGGCCCGGCACCGGCTGTCCCGAGCGGCCCGCTTCGGCCAGCGCCTGGTCGATGTTGGCCTGCACGGTGGCGGCCGGCTGCGAGCCCGGGGGCACGGTGGCCAGCAGCTTCTTCCACCATTCGGCGGCGCCGAGGAAGTCGCCGCGGTTGAACGCGGCGGTGCCGGCCAGCGAGAGCGACTTCTGGTGCTGCGGATCGAGCTTGAGCGCCTCCTTCACCAACTGCTCGGGCCGGCCGTCGAGGCTGCGGCCGTTGACCATGGCCAGCACGTCGGCGTAATCCGCCAGCAGGTTGGGATCGGTGCGATTGAGCTGATAGGCCTTGTCGTAGGCCTGCGCGGCTTCGGGCAGGCGCTGGAACACCACGTAGGAGCGCGCCAGCATGGTCCAGCCGGTGGCGTCGTTGGGGTTCTGCTTCAGCTTCTCGGCCAGGGCCTGCACCAGGCCCTCCATCTGCTCCTGCGACATCTCGTGCGGCGAGTCGCCGCCGGCGGCCTGCTGCTCGGCGGCGGGCCGCAGGGCGGCGGGGTTGCCCAGCACGGCGTAGACCGCCAGCGCGCCGATCGGGATCAGGGCGGCGATGGTGCCGACGAAGGCCTTCGATTGGGGCTTCTGCTGCACCGGCTTGTCGGTGCCGACGTCGCCCACTTCCTCGATGACGCGGGCTTCCAGCTCCGCGAGTGCCTGTTCGTGCTGCTCCCTGGTGAGGGTGCCCTGCGCGAATTCGGCATCGACCTGCGCGCGCTGGTCCCGGTAGGCGGCCATGGGCGAGAGCCCGGCGCGGGTCTTGGCGGGGCGCAGCAGCGGCGGCAGCACGAACAGCAGCGCGCCGGCGAGCAGCAGGACGGCGCTGGCCCAGAAAGCGATGGTCATGAACGGGTCTCCGGCTCGTCGGCGAGCAGTCGGGCGGCCTTGCGGCGCTGTTCTTCGGTGAGTTGGGGCGCTTCGGCCGCGTGCTGGCCGCGGCGGCGCACGATCAGCACGGCGACGCCGAGGCCGATGGCCATCAGCGCGAACGGGCCGACCCACAGCAGGAGGGTGGTCGCCTTCACCGGCGGCTTGTAGAGGACGAAGTCGCCGTAGCGCTCCACCATGAAGTCGAGGATCTGGCGGTCGGTCTTGCCGGCCTTGAGCTGTTCGCGGATCTGGTTCTTCAGGTCGATGGCCAGGCCGGCGTGCGAGTCGGCGATGGTCTGGTTCTGGCACACGAGACAGCGCAGTTCCAGGCCGATGTCGTTGACGCGCTTCTCGAGCGCGGGGTCCTCGGCGACGTCGGGCGCCTCGGCCGCGCGCGCGGCCAGCACGGCGAAGGCCACGGCGAGCAGCACGACCAGCAGGCGGAGAAGGTGTTTCAGCCTCATGCCTTCGCTCCCGCGAGGCCGACCGCGGCGCGCTTCTTCTCTTCCTTCGCCAGCCGGTAGCGGCGGTCGGTGGCGGCGAGCAGGCCGCCCAGGGCCATGATGAAGGCGCCGCCCCAGATCCAGTCGACGAAGGGCTTGACCTGCAGGCGCACGGCGAACGCGTTGTCCTCGATCGCCTCGCCGATGGAGACGTAGAGGTCGCGCGTGAGGCCGGTGTCGATCGCCGCTTCGGTCATCGGCATCTGCGAGGCCGTGTAGAGGCGCTTCTCGGGGTACATGGTCTCGACCAGGCGCTCGCCCTTCGTGACCTTGACCACGGCCTTCAACGCGATGTAGTTGGGGCCGGTGTACTCGCCCATGCTTTCCATGCGGAAGGTGTAGCCGCCCAGGGTGGCGCTGGTGCCGGGGGACATCTTCACGTCCTTCTCGGCTTCCCAGGCCTTGACCATGGTGACGCCGAAGATGAACACGCCGACGCCCAGGTGCGCGAGGATCATGCCCCACTCGGCGCGCGGCAGCAGGCGCGGCGCGCGGGCCAGGCGCTGCAGCACGTTGCCGCCCGCGTTGCGGGTGCGCTCCAGCAGCGTCACGACCGTGGTGCCGACGATCCAGGCCGCCAGCAGGATGCCGAAGGAGGCGAGCAGCGAACCGCCTGCAGCCAGCGAGACGCCCGCGGCCACGACGGCGGCGGCGATCGCGCCGGCCAGCCGCCTGGTGAGGTCCGGCAGCGAGGCCTCGCGCCAGCGCGCCAGCGGGCCGATCCCCATCAGGAAGACGGCGGGCGCCATCAGCGGCACGAACACGGCCTCGAAGTAGGGCGGGCCGACGGAGATCTTGCCGAGGTTGAGCGAGTCGAGCAGCAGCGGATAGAGCGTGCCCAGCATCACGCTGGCGGCGGCCACGGCGAGCAGCACGTTGTTCACCAGCAGCATCGATTCGCGCGAGATGGTGGCGAAGCCGCCGCCCAGGCCCACCTTGGGGGCGCGGGCCGCGAACAGCGACAGCGAGCCGCCCACCACCAGCACCAGGAAGCCCAGGATGTAGATGCCGCGCTTCGGATCGGTGGCGAACGCGTGCACGGAGGTCAGCACGCCGGAGCGGACCAGGAAGGTGCCCAGCAGGCTGAAGGAGAAGGCGAAGATCGCCAGCAGCACCGTCCAGGAGCGGAACACGCCGCGCTTTTCCGTCACGGCCAGCGAGTGGATCAGCGCCGTGCCCACCAGCCAGGGCAGGAAGGAAGCGTTCTCCACCGGATCCCAGAACCACCAGCCGCCCCAGCCCAGCTCGTAGTAGGCCCACCAGCTGCCGATCGCGATGCCCAGCGTCAGGAACATCCAGGCGACCGTGGTCCACGGACGCGACCAGCGGGCCCAGGTGGCGTCGAGCCGGCCCGAGAGCAGCGCGGAGATCGCGAAGGCGAAGGCCACCGAGAAGCCCACGTAGCCCATGTAGAGCATGGGCGGGTGGATCACCATGCCGGGGTCCTGCAGCAGCGGGTTCAGGTCACGGCCTTCCGCCGCCGCCGGCAGCAGCCGCTCGAAGGGGTTGGACGTGAACAGAAGGAAGCCGAGGAAGCCGGAGGCGATCAGCCCCATCACGCCCAGCACCCGGGCGACGAACACCGAAGGCAGCCGGTTGCTGAAGACGGACACCGCCAGGCCCCACAGCCCCAGCATCAGCACCCACAGCAGCATCGAGCCCTCGTGGCCGCCCCACACCGCCGCGATGCGGTAGGGCGTGGGCAGCTGGGTGTTGGAGTGCTGCGCCACCACCAGGATGCTGAAGTCGTTGTTCACGAAGGCCACCGTGAGCAGCACGAACGCGATGGCCACGAACAGCAGTTGCCCCTGGGCCGCGGGTTGCGCCACGGCCATCCAGGCGGCCCGCCCCCTGGCCGCGCCCATCAGGGGCAGGATGCCTTGCGCCAGCGCCAGCATCAGCGCGACGATGAGGCAGAAGTGGCCGATTTCACCGATCATCATTACTCCTTGGCCGGCTTGCGGGCGCTGCCGCCCTCCGCACGGGCCGATCCGAAATCCCGCCCGCCGGGTTCGCGATCACGCTCTCGCGTGAAGGCTTCCAGGCGCGCGAGCACCACGGCGCCCGCATAGAAGCAGGACGCCAGCGTCATCAGGGCCATGACCCCGGTGACCAGGGACGAGCCGGCGACGCTTGCGGCGGCGCGCTCGTGCAGGCCGTGCCACCAATCCACCGAAAGATAGACGATGGGAATGTTCAGGGCGCCGGTCAGTACCAGCACGGCCCCGGCGCGCTGCGCACGTTCCGGCTCCTCCAGACCCCTGCGCAACGCCATCAGCCCGGCGAAGAGTAGCAAAAGCACCAGCTCGGTCACCAGACGTGCATCAAGTGCCCACCAGCTTCCCTGTGCTTGCTGGCTGGCCAGGCCGGTGCAGAGGGCCACGATCGAGGCCGCGGCGCCCACCGGCGCGAGGGCCGGGAGGGTGCCCACAGGCAGCCGGGCGGGCCCGAGCAGGTGGTCGGCTGCGGCCGCCACGGCCACGCCGTACAGCAGCAGCGACAGCCAGGCGGCAGGCACGTGCACGTAAACGATCGTGTAATCGGCCAAAGGTTCCATCGAGCGCCAGCCGATCGTCGCCGCGAGCGCTGCCAGCAGGATTGCGGCCAGGCCGAGAGCGCGCACGAGGCCGCGCAGGGCGCGGTTCGGGCAGGCGGCGGACACGGACGGCAGGACGGTCAAGGCAGGGCTCCTCCGGAGGCCCTGGGTGCACGGAGCGTGCCAGCCCGGAGAGCCCCGCGCAACGGTGGAAACGGCCGAAACCTTCCCGTGCGCAGGAGGCGGGCGCCTGCGGTTCCCGGAAACAGGAAGAAGTCCCTGCCCGGAAGAGGCCTATGCGGACTAGGGCTTGGGCGCGTGCCGGCCGAGCTTTTCTTCCCACTCCCACAACGCGGAGCGGGCCTTGGCGCGGTAGGGGTCGTCGGCGCGGGCGAAGTGCAGGAAGGTGCGCATGGCACCGAGCGCGCCCTCGTAGTCCTGCCGGGCCTCTTCCGTCAGCGCGAGGCCGTAGTAGGCATTGGCCTGGCGCGGATTGAGCTCGATGGCGGCGTTGAAGAAGCCGCGGGCGGCCTCGGGCTGGGCGAGGCCGAGCAGGGCATAGCCCATGTTGACGTGCGCCTCTGGCATGCGCGGGGCGATCTCCAGCACCCGGTGCAGGGCGGTGATCGCGTGGTCGTACTGCTTGGCGTGGAGCATCACGACGGCCTGCTCGAAGCGCTGCTGGACCTCGCGCTGCTGCATCTGGCGCTGGTGCTCCAGCCGGCCCACCGCGGCGGGCTCGCTGGCCCACTTGACCAGGCCGGCGACCAGGGCCAGCGCCAGGATCAGGATCGTCGCGATCAGCGTGTACTTGGGCTTGTTCATACCGCTCCCTTGTGCGGCGCCAGGGTGACGAAGGGCACCCCGAAGAAGGTGAGGAAGGCGAGGACGAAGACGGCCACGATCATCAGCGCGCCGGCGCGCGGGCCGAGCCGCCAGGCGAGGCGGGCGTGCACGGCGGCGGAGAGCGCCAGCCAGGTGACGAAGGCCCAGGTCTCCAGCGGATCCCAGGCCCAGAAGCGGCCCCAGGCGTCCTGGGCCCAGACGGCGCCGGCCACCAGCATCAGGCTCTCGAACACCAGTGCCGCCAGCATCAGGCGCCAGGCCAGGGCGTCGAGGGTGGCGTCGGCGGGCATGCGCTGGAAGCGGGTGCGGCCCCAGGCGCCGGCGCGGGCCAGGATCACCCCGGCCAGCGCCGTGGCCACCAGCGCGCAACCGAGGAAGATCTTCCCGAGCAGGATGTGGAACCACATGATGCCCATCTCGTAGGTGGCGGGCCGGTGGGTGTCCACGGGATCCACCGTGAGCAGCCAGGCGGCCATCACCGCCAGCAGGCCCAGCGCCACCGGGGCGCTCTCGCGCACCGCGGGCAGGCGCCAGTGCGCGATGCGCCAGGCCAGGCCCAGGCTCACCAGGCTGCTGGCCAGGATCTCGAACATGTTCAGGAAGGGGCCGTGGCCCAGCCGCAGCCAGCGCAGCGCGATGCCGGTGGCGAGGGCCGCCAGCGCCAGGTCCACCAGCAGGGCCGGCCGCGGGGCCAAGCGAGCCGCGAGGCCGGCCGGGCCGCCGACCGCCACCAGGCTGCGCCGCCACGCCAGCAGCGCCGCCAGCCCGACCAGCACGGCGCCGGCGCAGAACCAGGTGTATTCGAAAGGCGGCGGCGTGTTCATGGCGTCGCTCCGGTTGTGTCGTCCCCGCGCAGGCGGGGACCCAGGGCCGCGCCGCTGGATTCCCGCATGCGCGGGAAGGATGGAGAAGCCCACAGGTGCCACGCCAGCCCCGCGATGCCCGCCAGCGCGATGGCCAGCAAGGGCAGCAGGGTCGGGTCGTAGAAGATGCGGTAGCCCATCCAGCCGCTCAGGCGCTCGTAGCGCAGGGTGGCGCTGCCGGTGCGGATCGCGTCGCCGGGGCGCAGTTCATGCCTTTGCCCCTGCGCCTCCACCACCAGCGTCGCCGGGATGGTGCGGGCGGCCAGCGTCCAGGCGCTGTGCTCCGGGATCGCCTGCTCGATGCGCAGCCAGAACTTGAGCGCCTGGCCGTCCGGGGCGGTCCAGGCGTTGGCCTGGTTCCAGTCCTGCACCGGGTAGGAGGGCATGTGCAGGGCGCCGGCCACCGCCTCTTCGCCCTCCCGCTGCCAGCTCACCACCGGGGCGAAGCCCTTGTTGGAGGTGGTGTAGAAGCGGTAGCCGGCCAGCACCAGGGGCGTGTCGTCGCCGACGGTGCGCGGCTCGCGCTCCCCGGGCAGCCACACCGTGCTGCGGGTGTGGCCGCGCCGCACGCCGGGCGCGTAGTCGACCTCCCAGCTGCCCTGCAGGAACTCCACGCGGCGCCAGGCGCCGTCGTTCCAGGGCCCGGCGGCCGTGACCTCCACCTGCGCGGCATCGAGCGGTGCGCCTTCGGTGACTTCGACCCGCCCGTCCAGGTGCGTCAGGCGCCCCCAGCCGGCCACCAGCAGGCCTGCGAGCAGGGCGACGTGGAACAGCCCCAGGCCGCCGCTGCGCAGCGCCGGCCGCAGCACGATGGCCGCCGCCAGGTTCAGCGCCAGCAGCGCCAGCGGCGCCACCATCCACCACACCGGCGCGTCGGCCAGGTTGTAGGCCGCGAGCGTGCCGGCCGCGAGCAGGGCGAAGCCCGCCATGGTGAGGCGGGTGCCGGCCAGGATGCGGACGAAACGGCGCATGGCGGTCAGGGCGCGTTCTGGCAGTTCTCGCTGGAGTCGCGCATCCAGTCGCGGCCGCTCTGGCCGTTGCCGGGCGCGCCGGCGGAGCCGCAGTTGGTGTCGCTCCACTGGCCGCTGCGGGCGAAGGTGCGCACCTTGAGCACCGCATTGAGGTAGTAGGGCGCCTTGGAGTAGGCAGCGGTGGTGCCGGTGCGCACCTGCGTTCCCGGCGCCAGCCCCGCCTCGGGGCCGACGTCGTTGAGGTTGACCAGGAAGGCCTTGTTCTTCCAGCCGTGCGGCACCGCCACGTGGCACCAGGTGCAGCGGATGCGGCCGATCTTGTCGGTGTGGTAGGCGTGCAGGTTGCCGCGGCCGCCGCCGAAGAAGCCGGTGCCGCCGCCGCCGTTCTTCGTGCTGTAGGTGTTGGCGTCGTGGCACTTGAAGCACAGCATGTTGGCCGCGCCGCTGCCGCTGTTCTGGTCCCACGTGCCTTTCAGGATGAAGTTGTTGGTCGAGCCGTGCGGCCCCCAGGGGCTGCCGTCCTCGCCGCCGGCCGGCACCACGGTGTCGGCGGCGGTGTTGGAACCGTGGCAGTCGCTGCAGTACATGGTCTGCGTTCCGGCGTCGTTGGCGCCGTTCCAGGGCGCGCGCCAGGAGGCGGTGGTGGTGGTGCGGATCGCGTTGGAGCGGCCGGTGGAGCGCATCACCGGGTGCCAGGCGCGGTGGTTGTTGGTCTGGAAGTTGACGCTGTAGGTCTGGCCGGGCGGCCGGCCGGAGAAGGCGCCGGAGTCGGCGGTGGTCAGCTCGCCGGCGTGGCCGGGCGGCGCCTGGAATTCCATCGCCTGGTCGGTGTACTGGGTCAGGCCGTTGGTGCCCGTGGGCGTGCCGCCACCGGAGTTGCCCAGGTTGGGCGGCGTGGTGTAGGCATAGGTGGAGTGGCACTTCAGGCAGACCTGGTACTCGCGCGTCACGTAGGTGCTGGCGACCGGGTCGGTGCCGGCGCCGGGCACGCCGCGCTTGACCAGGTACGAGGCGGCCGGCGTGCCGAAGGCGGCGCCGCCGTACTGCGGCTCCACGCCGTGGCTGCCGCGCAGCACGCCGGAGGCCAGGTTGGAGTGGGTCGAGGCGTGGCTGTGGGTGCCGGCCGCATCGGGGGCGGCCGCGCTGGCGTTGAACAGCCGGTTCTTGATCACGCGGTGCGGGTTGTGACAGTCGGTGCACTCGACGTGCCGGTTGGCCGGGCCGGCGCGCCCGAGCAGGGCTGGGTCCTCGAAGAAGTCGCGCCCGCGCTGGACTTCGCCGGTGCCGGCGCCGGTGCCGATGTCGTGCACCTCGGCGCTCGACTTCTGGTCGGCCAGCGTGATCGGCATCCGCCGCCCGAGCGCGAAGTCGCTCTTGACGTCGGGCACCTGGGTGACGGTCTGCAGGATCGTCTGCCCCGTGGCCGCATGGCACTGGTAGCAGGTCTCCTCGATCGCCGAGTTGCCGCCGGCCTTGGGACTGGCGGGGCTGTCGGTGCCCTCGCGCAGCAGCCGCCGCGCGCCCTGCACCGTGTGCGTGTCGTGGCAGCTCATGCAGGCGGCGCGCCACACCGGCAGGCCGAGCGGGAACTCGCGCGTGTTGGCGGCGGCGTCGAGGAACTTCTCGTCCGCCACCAGCGGATTGGCGTGGGCCGACAGCGCCCATTCCTGGCCGGCCTTGTCGTGGCAGGCCAGGCAGAGGATGTCGCCGTTCTCCGAGAACAGGCCGCCGGCCGGCGTCGATTCCTGCAGCCGGTTCAGGCGCAGGAACTTGGCCGCGCCCTTGGTGGGATCGGTCTCCTTCAGGTGCGGGTCGTGGCAGGTGGTGCACTGCAGCTGGCCGTTCTCCAGCGGCAGCTTGGGCCTGGCCTGGCCGCGCGTGCGGGTGCCGACGTTGGTGCCATCGGGCGTGCGCAGCTCGCCGTCGGCATTGGCGAGCGTGGCGTCGTAGGTGAAGGAGATCGGGTGGTCGTTGCTCAGGTCGGTGCCGAGGCTGCGCGTGAAGCCGGTGGTGGCGCCCGCGCCGGGCGGCATCACGCCGCCGGGGCCGGTGCCGCCGAGCGCGATGCTCGGATTGGCCTGGCCGTTGAGGACGTTCACGTTGCCGATCGCCATCGTGCCGTCGTGGCAGGACAGGCACAGGCGCGACAACCCGCCGGGCCCCTTGGACAGCTCGTCCACGTTGGCCTCGATGGAGCTGGAGCTGTAGGTGGCCGAGTAGGTGGCGTTGCTCAACTTCCGGTTCCACAGCGGCGCGGCGAGCTGGGTGTCGGCGCTGTGCGGCGTGTGGCAGAAGACGCAGATCTGCGTCTCCGTGGTCGCCTTGACGGTGCCGGGGCCGGTCTTGGACAGGTTGTGCTTGGTGTTGGCGATGTCCGAGACCTTGGCCGCCGACGCAAGTCGGGGGGGAGCCAGCCAGGCCGCCAGTGCCAGCAGGGCGAGGACGAGGATGGCGGCGAGCCGGCGGGCTGTCATTCTTCTAGTTGCCTCCGAGGAACTGGAACACCGCCACCCGGGCGTTGAACATGTCGGCCACGTACACGCGGTTGCGCGCATCGACCCAGACGCCGGCGGGCAGGTGGAAGCGGCTGCCGCCGCTGCTGTCGGTGCCCCCCAGCGGCATCAGCAGCCGGCCGCCCCGGTCGTACACCAGCAACGTGTCGTGCATGGATTCCACCACGTAGAGGTTGCCCTCGTCGTCCGCCGCGACGCCCTTGGGCCGCACCAGGTTGCCCACGTAGAGCCCCCGCTGGCCGAAGCGCAGCACCAGCTTGCCTTCGGCATCGAAGCCCTGGATGCGGGCGTTCATGGAGTCGGCCACCAGCAGCACGCCGTCGCTGAGCGCCAGGTGGGTGGGGTAGTTCAGTTCGCCCGGCGCGTCGCCGCGCGTGCCCCAGGTGGCGAGATGGCGGCCGGCGTCGTCGAACACCTTGATGTCGTGCCCGTGGCTGTCGGCCACGTAGATGCGGCCGCGGGCGGCGTCGCGCGCGATGCCGGTGGGGCGCTGCAGCAGGCCGGCGCCGAATTCGCCCCGCGGCGCGCCGTCGGGCGCGAGGCGGAATACCCGCGCGAGGTCGGAGTCGGTGACCAGCAGCTCGCCCTCGCGGCCCAGCGCGATGGCGATCGGCGACGCGAAGTGGGTGCTGCGGTTGGCCTTCTCCCACACCTGCAGCTTGCCGTTGGCCTCGTCGAACACCATGATCGCGGCCCGGCCGACGTCGGTGACCAGCACGCGGCCCTGGCGGTCGACCACGCCGCTTTGCGGGCGCACCAGCATCAGCGGCTGCTGCGGCGTGGCGTCGAGGCCGGCGATCAGGGCGAACAGGCTGCGCCCGACGCTGCGGCTGCCGTCGCGCGGGCTGAAGTTGGTCTCGCCGCGCAGCTCGCCGACGAAGCGGTAGCGCGGCACCTCCTGCGTCTCGGGCGGCGGGAACAGGCGCGAGGCCGCGCCGGTGGGCGGCTCCAGCCGCATCACCATGGGCTCGCTGGCGCAGGCCGCGAGCAGCAGCGCGAGGCAGGCGGCCGGCAGGCGCGTCATCGCGGCGGCTCCGGCGTTTCCATCGAGGGCGGCGAGACCAGCAGCACCTCCACCCGGGCGTTGAGGCTGTCGGCCACGTACAGCAGGTTGCCGTCCAGCGCCATGGCCTCGATGCGGCCGAAGCGCCCCGGCCCGTTGCCCTGGCCGCCGACGCTCGCCAGCAGCTTGCCGTCGCGGAACACCTTGATGCGCTGCTCCATCTCGTCGCTCACGAACACCCGGCCGCTGGCATCGACGGCCAGCGCGCGCGGCTGCACCAGCTGGTGCTCGCCGATCACCTCGACCGGCGCTCCGCGGCGGTCCAGCACCACGACCTGCTGCGCGATCCGGTCCAGCACGTAGAGCCCGCGCGGGCCCAGCGCCATCGCGGCCACGCTCTGCAGCACGCCGGGACGCGTGCCGCCCAGCACCTCGCGCGGGCGGCCGAGCGGGTCGAACACGATCACGCGCGCCGTGGCGCCGTCGCCCACCAGGATCTCGGAGCGGTCCTCGGGCACCACCACCGCCACCGGCCGCGGCGCGTCGGGCTCGCTGGCCCAGCGCCGCACCGGCCGGCCGCGCAGGTCGTACTGCACCACCGCATGGTCGGCGGGCTGCGCCACCCAGGCGCTGAAATCGTTGCCCAGCTGCAGCGAGGCACCGGCCTCGGGCACGCCGCCGGTGAAGGCCGCGAACTGCGCGATGCCGTCGCGGGCGCGGTCGTAGCGCCAGATCACGCGGGCGCCGGCGTCGGCCACGAGCAGGACGTCGTTGCGCGCCGTCACGCCGACCGGCTGGATGAAGTTGACGCGCCCGCCGGCGGGGCGCTGCAGCTGCAGCGGCGAAGCGGAATCGACGCGCCAGCCGCCGGTGAGCGTGAGCCAGGGCCGCAGCACCGCGTTGCCCGGCTCGGGCGGCAGGCGGCGCACCTCGCCTTCCTCCAGCGCGCAGCCGGCCAGGGCGGCGATGCCCAGCGCGAAGGAACGGCGCGTCCAGCCGCGGCTCACCATCGCGACGGCCCCGTCGTTTCGGAGGAGCCGTAGATGCCCGGTTTCACGCCCTTCCTGGCCGAGTGGCACAGGTCGCACCGGTCGGGCGACCA
The DNA here is from genome assembly GCF_035706265.1 of Ramlibacter sp. Taxonomy (GTDB): domain Bacteria; phylum Pseudomonadota; class Gammaproteobacteria; order Burkholderiales; family Burkholderiaceae_C; genus Ramlibacter. The sequence goes on from NZ_DASSVG010000199.1 coordinate 14,601, forward strand.
GGCGATCTGCCCGTTGTGGCACATGCCGCAGAACTTGCCGTTGACGATGTCGTTCATCTGCACGTAGTTGGCCCCGGCCCGCATCTTGAAACCCAGTTCGGAGTGGCACACCTTGCAGCGAAAGCGGATCCGGTGGAACCAGTGGGGGAATACCACGGCGCGCATGCCCTGCCTGGTGGAGCTGCGATCGAGCACCACGTCGCCATATTCCGCCTGCGCGGGGACGGCGGCAAGAAGGCCCAGCGCCAGGACCAGCGCGCAGGGCAGGAGTTTCATTTGGTGACCCCCTCGCGCACCAGCGCGCCGTTGAAGGCCGCGTGCTCGGGGCTGCCCCGCTGCACGCTGTGGCAGCGGTCGCATTCGGTGAGCGGGAAGGCGACGGCGCCGTGGCACAGGCCGCACTTCTCGCCCGCCAGCACCCGCAGCATGCCGATCTTCGTGGCGCCGGCCTTCTGCTCGAACAGGCCGTTGCCGTGGCAGTTGCTGCAATCGAGCCAGGCCGTGTGCTGGCGGTGCGGAAACTTCACCATCCCGAGGTGGGCCGTGTTGACCAGCAGGACCTCGGTGGTGCGCAGGTTGACCTTGGTCTCGGGCAGGATGTTGGTGCGCGGCTGGATGGCGCCCTGGTCGAGCGCGCGCACCCAGCGCACCTGGTTGCCCACGGCGTCCGGCGCCAGCGCGCTCAGCGCGCCCAGCGCCTCGGCCGGCTCCTGCAGCACGCCGACGGCGGGGCTTTGCGGATCGTGCAGGTCGTCCTTGGCGATCGCGAGCCACTTCTGGCCGGCCGCCAGCGCCAGCGCGCACAGGCCGGCCAGCAGCACGAGCAGCAGCGCGCGCCGGACCATCGTCACCCCGGGATGTACACGCCCGCGGCGCGGATCGCCTTCACCAGTTCGCGGGTGGATTCTTCCAGCGTCTTGATGGCGGCCGGATGCTCCTTGCGGGCCGCTTCGGCCTCGGCCCGGGCGCGCAGCTGCGCCGAGGCGGCCACGGCCTGGTCCACCATCGCGTCGGCGCGCTTTTCCTTCAGCAGCATGTCCACCAGCATGCGGTGGGTGTCGTTGCGGTCGATCTCGTAGTGGTATTCCTCCACCGGCGTGGCGAAGTTGAGCGAGCGCACCACCGTCTCGCCGCCGCGCATGGAGCCGATCGCCGCCTTCACCGTGAGGTAGGCCTGGTCGATCGTGCGCTTGGCTTCCGGCAGGCGGCCCCCCTGGGCCTGGCGCTCGGCCTCGGCGATCAGGCCTTCGACCTGGCGCGTGGTCTCGCCGGCGCGGGCGTCCTTCTTCTCCGCCGCGATGCGCTTCTGCGCATCGAGCAGGGCGCGGGTGGAATCGGCGCGGGCCTGGTAGTCGTTGCGCTGCTTGGCGTCGGCGATCTGGTCCGGCTTGGCCAGCCGCACGGCGTCGATGAAGGCGCGCGAGGATTCGTCCAGCAGCTTCGAGCTGCCTTCGAGGTCGCCGGCGCGCAGGGCCTCGCCGGCCTTGGAATGCAGCTCGCGCGCCTGGGCGCGCCGGCCGGCGGCTTCCTTGCTGCCGCTCGCCTCGATCTGCTTCGCGGCGGTGGAGGATTCGATCAGGGTCGCGGTGGAGCCGAGCTTGCGTTCGAGCTGCTCGCGGTCCGGCGTGACGCGCGCCTGCGCGGCGGCCGCGAAGGAGATGCACAGGCACATCGCCGAGACGACGGCGCGCAAGGTCCGGGAAACGGGAATCTTGTTCATTGCGTGCTCATGGATTGCGGAACGGCGAGTCCGGCGGCCTGCAGGGCACGGCGCAGGATCTCGGTCGCCTCCGCGAGATCGTGGAGGGCCGCGGTCGGATCGCGGGCGAATTGCGCCTCGCCGCGTTCGCGCAGTTCGCGGGCCTGCCCGACGTGGCGGTCCACCAGCGCGCGCGCCTCGGGCGAGGGGCGGAATTCCAGCAGCGCCAGCGGCACCAGCCGTTCCAGGCTGCGGTGGCGCTCCAGCTCGAAATCGAACTCCTCACGCCGGCTGGCGAAGCGGTGGTCGTAGACGATGGTCTGGCCGGCCAGGCGCTGCGAAGCGTCGTTGAGCAGCATCATGAGCGCGCGGTTGAGCGTGCGGTTGGCCTCGATGTACTTGTCGGCCTTGGCCTCGGCCACGGCCTGCTCGACCAGCGCCTCGGCGGCACGCAGCGCCTGCTCGCTCTCGGCCTTCCTGGCCGGCTGGGCGTTGGGCAGCGCGATCTGCGCCGTGCGGCGCAGCGCCGCCACGCTGTCTTCCAGCTGCGCGTAGCGGGCGCGCTCGGCCGCCTGCTGCACGCCGGGATCGGGCACGAGCTGCTGCGCCTTGCTGACGGCGGCGATGGCCTCGTTCAGCAGGGTGTCGGCGGCGCGGGTGTCGCCTTCGCCGTTGACGCGTCGGGCGTGATGAACCAGGTCGCGCGCGCGGCCGAAATGCTGGCGCGCCTCTTCGCTCTGGCCGTTGGCGATGCGCGCGGCCAGCGGCGAGTGGTTCAGCATGCGCTCGAGCATCGCGAGCTTCTGCTCGACCTGCTGCGGCGAGACCTGGCGGCCGGCTTCACGGAAGGCCGGGTGCTGCGGCGCGGCGTCCTGCGCCCAGGCGAGTTGCGCCGAGGCCAGCACCAGCGCGGCGGGGGTGAGGAACAAGCGGCCCATGCAGCCTCCTACGGGCGCGGCGGCGCTTCCGGCGCGCCGGCGGTGGCGGTGGCCTTCGGCTTGGAGTGGCACAGGCGGCATTCGGACACCGGGAAGGCGACCTTGCCGTGGCACACGCCGCACTGCTGGCCGAGCAGGATGCCCGCCATGCTGATCTGGTTGGCGCCCTTCTGCGGCTTGAAGATGGCCGGGTGGCAGTTGGAGCAGTCCAGCCACTCGGTGTGCTGCTTGTGCGGGTACACCACGTCGGGCATCGAGCCCTTCACCTCGCGCACGATGTTGAGGTCCATCACTGCCGGCGCGACCTTCGGGTCGGCGCGGTCCGCGCGCGGCGCGATCTTGCCTTCGCGCAGCGACTTGACCCAGTCCACGCGGTTGCCGGCGTTGCTGCGGGCGAGCTCGGTGAATGCGGTGGCGGGCGGCTGCAGGGCCATCGTGCCGTCGTTGGCCGGGTCGTGGATGCCGTCCTCGGCCGGCGCGCGGTTGCGCAGCGTCGGGCGCAGCAGGCGGTTGAAGGTGTTGACGCCGGCTGCGGGCTGGACGGCGGCGACGGTGGCGGCCGCGGCCGGTGCGGGCGCCGGGGCCGCGGCGGTGGCCGGAGCAGCGGCGGCGGGTGCTGCAGGTGC
>NZ_DASSVG010000200.1:0-2678 GCF_035706265.1 Ramlibacter sp.
GTGATCCGGGACAGCGGGGCGAGGCGCGCCTGACGGGGGGCGGTCAGTCCCGAGGACGGACCTTGCGGCGGAAGCAGCCGAGAACGTGGTCGTCGACGATGCCGACCGCCTGCATCCACGCATAGACGATCACCGGGCCGACGAACTTGAAGCCACGGCGCTTCAGTTCCTTCGAGATTTCCTCCGACTTCGGCGTGCTCGCCGGCACGTGCCGGCCGTCGCCCACGAGCACCTTGCCGCCGGTGAAGGCCCAGCAGAAGTCCGCGAAGTTCTCGCCCGAATCCTGCATCCGGCCATAGATCCGGGCTGCCTCGATGGCGGCTTCGATCTTGGCGCGCGAGCGGATGATGCCGGGGTCGGCCAGCAGCCGCGCGATCTGTTTCTCTCCGAACCGGGCCACTTTCTCCGGCGCGAAGCCGGAGAAGGCCTGGCGGAACGCTTCGCGCTTGTGCAGGATGGTCCGCCAGGACAGGCCGGCCTGGAAGCCCTCCAGCACCAGCATTTCCCAGAGCATGCGCGGATCGTGCTGGGGCACGCCCCACTCCTCGTCGTGGTAGCGCAGCATCAGTGCGTCGTCGCCCTGGGCCCAGGCGCAGCGGTGGTGATCGTGAGCGCTCATGCGGCGATCATCCGGCAATTCGGCCCGGCACTCGAGCAGCCGCTGGCAGGGCCGGGAATGAGGAGAGGGCGTCAGCGCAGCCGCGCGACTGCGCGTGATTCACCCGTTGGTGATCCTGCGCTCGCGGATCACGCGACCCCAGGTCGCCGACTCGCGTTCCATCGTCCTGGCGAGCTCCTCGCGCGAGCCGGGCTGCGGCGGCAGGCCGTGCGCCTCCAGCGCGCGGACGATCTCGGGCGTCTTCAGCACCTTCACCAGTTCGGTGTTGTAGCGGTCCAGGATCGCCTTCGGCACCCTGGAGGAGGCCACGAAGGCATACCAGTTGGTCGCGCTGTAGCCCGGGTAGCCGGCCTCCGCGAGGGTCGGTACCTTGGGCAGCGTGGCCAGGCGGGTCGGGCCGGTCACGGCGAGCGGGATCAGCTTGCCCGACTCGATATGGGGTTGCGCGGTGGCGAAGGTGGAGTAGTAGGAAGCCACGCGCCCACCCAGCAGGTCCTGCAGCGCCGGCGCGCCACCCTTGTAGGGGATGTGCACGGTCTGGATCTTCGCCATGTCGTTCAGCAGTTCGCCCGCCAGGTGCGAGGCCGAGCCGGGGCCGGTGGACGCGAAGTCGAGCTTGCCCGGGCTTGCTTTCGCGTAGGCAACGAACTCGGCGAAAGTCTTGATCGGGAGGCCCGAATGCACGACCAGCACGTTCGGGAAGTTCACTCCCATGGTGATCGGCGCGAAATCCTTCACCGGGTCGTAGGGCAGCTTCATCAGGTGCGGCGCGATCGTCAGCGGGCCGACCGAGCCGAACAGGATCACGCTGCCATCCGAGGGGGCCGTCTTGGCCACGTACTGGTGGGCGATGTTGCCACCGGCGCCGGGCTTGTTGTCGATGACGACCGGCACGCCGAGGTTGTCACCCAGTCTCTTGCCGATCAGGCGGGCGGCCACGTCGGCGGCGCCCCCGGCCGCGAACCCCACGACGATGGTGATGGTGCGCGGTGGAAAGCTCGCGTCCTGTGCCTGCGCGCCAGCAAGCGGCAGCAAGGGGGCAGCGGCGAGCGCGCAGAGGCGCAGTACCTCACGCTTGTTCATTCGGGTCTCCTGGTGAGGGGATTCAGTCCGCGCCGAGGCCGATCGGATTGGGCTGGCGCTTCTCGACGTTGTGGCGCAGCAGCGCTGCGCCGCGGAACACGGCGTGGGCGAACTTGCCGTAGGGCAGGGTGGCGAACAAGGCCATCACCGCGCCCAGGTGCAGGCACAACGCCAGGGGCAATGCAGGGGTGGCGCGTGCCAGCCAAAGCGCGAGGCCACTGACGCTGGTGAGGAACAGCAGCGCGATGAAGCCGAGATCCATCGGCTTCTGCGCCGCGTCTCCTTGCAGCACATGCCGTCGGCGGTTCAGGCGCCACAGGCCCGCGGTTCCGATGGCCAGGCTCACGCCGCCGGCGGCGCCCAGCAGCTTCGGCAGCGACGGCAGGTCGTAGGGCGCCACCCAGCCGAACCCATAGTGATAGACCGTGGCCAGCGAGGTGGCGGCGAAGCAGAGCAGGAAACCGTAGAAGGTCAGGTGGTGCGCGCGCCGGCGCGCCAGCGTGAAGGCGTCGTCCGATTCGTTGCAGCCTTCTCCATGGCCGCCGTCCAGGTACTTCAGGCGCAGCACGTCGCCGGTCGCTTCCGCGGCGGCGGGGGCGCTCACCGGATGCCCGCTGGTGGCGGGCTTCACCTCGCGCCAGAACTTCGTCACGCCCATTCCAAGCGCCAGCACGGCGAACAGGAAGACCGGAGCGAACAGGGCGACCAGCAGGTTGTGCGGAAAGATGGCGTAGAAGTTGCCCGCCGCAACCGCACCCCACAGGGTGCCCTGGGCCGCGACACCCAGCGCGAGGAAAAAGGCGAGCCCCAGGGCGAGTGCGATGGCGAGCGTGGCGCCGTTGCGCCGGTACAAGGCGCCCAGCGCCGGCGGCCACGCATAGTCGGAATAGGTCTGCCCGCGCACCTTCGCCATGGCCTGCGGCACGTTGACCGCGAACTCGTGGGGCGGCGCGTACTGGCAGGCGTGCAGGCAGGC
>NZ_DASSVG010000201.1:0-2696 GCF_035706265.1 Ramlibacter sp.
GGGCCTGGCTGCGGCTTGGCACGACCGGTGCCGCGACCTAGATTCTTTCCCTATGGATCGCGTCCGGAAAATGCGATACCGTCGCGCCCGTTGAGTACAAAAGACGGATCTCAACCCATTTCCCAAACGGAGGTTTTATGCAATTCAAGCTGAAATTGACGGCTGCGCTGGCGATCGCCGCGGCCTGCGGCGTCGCCGCTGCGCAGGAGCAGGTCGTCAAGATCGGTCACGTCGCGCCGCTGTCGGGTGCGCAGGCCCACTATGGCAAGGACAACGAGAACGGCGTCCGCATGGCCATCGAGGACCTCAACGCGCAGAAGATCAAGATCGGCGGCAAGACGATCAAGTGGGAGATCCAGGCCGAGGACGACGCCGCCGACCCGAAGCAGGGCACGGCCGCCGCCCAGAAGCTGTGCGACGCCAAGGTCGCCGGCGTGGTGGGCCACCTGAACTCCGGCACGACCATCCCCGCCGCCAAGGTGTACCACGACTGCGGCATCCCGCACATCACCGGCGCCGCCACCAACCCCGACCTGACCAAGCCGGGCTGGGACACGACCTACCGCATCATCTCCAACGACAACGCGCTGGGCGCCGCGCTGGCCCTGTACGCGGCCGACAAGCTGAAGCTCAAGAAGGTCGCCGTCATCGACGACCGCACGGCCTACGGCCAGGGCGTCGCCGAGGTGTTCAAGAAGACCGCGCAGTCCAAGGGCATGCAGGTGGTGGGCCAGGAGTTCACCAACGACAAGGCCACGGACTTCATGGCCATCCTGACGTCCATCAAGTCCAAGAACCCCGACGCCATCTTCTATGGCGGCATGGACGCCCAGGGCGGCCCGATGCTGCGCCAGCTGGACCAGCTGGGCATGACCAACGTGAAGTTCTTCGGCGGCGACGGCATCTGCACGCAGAAGATCATCGAACTGGCCGGCGGCGCCAAGTCGCTGGAGAACGTGATCTGCGCCGAGGGCGGCTCGTCGCTCGACAAGATGCCCGGCGGCAAGGCCTGGAAGGAGCGCTACGACAAGAAGTACCCGGGCCAGTTCCAGATCTACAGCCCGTACACGTACGACGCCACCTTCGTGCTGGTCGACGCGATGAAGCGCGCCAACTCCATCGACCCGAAGAAGTACATCCCCTTCCTGAAGAAGACCAACTACAAGGGCGTCACCGCCAACATCGTGTTCGAGCCGAACGGCGAACTGAAGAACGCCGCCAGCACGCTCTACACGTACAAGGGCGGCAAGAAGTCGGTCGCCGAATAAGGCCGCCGCAGATGCAGCCAGCGAGGCCGCCTTCGGGCGGCCTTTTTCGTGTGATCCACCCCGCGCATGGAGATCCGCCGATCCATGGGCGGGTTCTGCTGATCCGGCGTAACGCGGTGTTTCCGGCGCCCCATTTCCGGCGGACCGTGCAGTGGTCCTTCCGTGCCGATGACGAGGCGTCGCGCGCACGCTTCAGTCCTGTAGGCGCGGTGGTTCTTTTGATGTCGGCCGTATCCTACAACCCGCACCAGCACTGGGTTTGCGCAGGGTTGACCGGTGCTGTCGCGTTGAAGGCTTTTCGTGGAGGCGCTACCCTCCGAAGCTCTGTTGGCTTACCAACAGTTGCTTACTTTTGGGGAATCACATGGAAGTCCTGGCGAAGCCGCAGCCCGCCGAGCACCGAGACGGAGAACTGAGGCTCGTGTTGAAGGCCCTGTCCGCGTTCCGGCGCGGCGAGCAGGGCGTCTCCTTGCCGACCGAATGGGACGGCCTCTTCGGCAAGATCGCCGCGGAGTTCAACGACCTGTCCTCCCAGACTTCCCGCGCCAGCCACAAGCTGCGCACCGTGGCCGGCGGTCCCCATGCCGGCACGCGCGCCGGACGGCGCCTGAGCGACGACAAGCTCACCGGCTTCTGGCAGGAGAACGTCGCCAGCGTCAACCAGCTGCTCGACGAAGTGGAGCTGTCCGCGGAGCGCAATCGCACGCTGCTGGCTTCGCTGACCGAATTGAAGAAGGGCAACGTGCAGGCGGAACTGCCGCACGACTGGACCGGCCTGTTCGGCAAGGTCGCCGACGCCTTCAACGACGTGGTCGCCGAGAACGTGCGCATGTCGCAGGAGCTGGCCCGCCTCTCGCGCGTGGTCGGCAAGGAAGGCAAGCTGAAGGAGCGGGCGGCGATGCCGGCCGCCGGCGGCTTCTGGCGCGATTCCGCCGAGTCGATCAACTCGCTGATCTCCGACCTGGTGCATCCCACTTCCGAAGTGGCGCGGGTGATCGGCGCGGTGGCGCAGGGCGACCTGTCCAAGTCGATGGCGCTGGAGGCCGACGGCCGCGCGCTGGAAGGCGAATTCCTGCGCACCGCCATGACCATCAACAAGATGGTGCAGCAGCTCGGCACCTTCTCTGCCGAAGTGACGCGGGTGGCGCGCGAGGTGGGCACCGAAGGCAAGCTGGGCGGCCAGGCCGAAGTGCAGGGCGTGGCGGGCACCTGGAAGGACCTGACGGACTCGGTCAACTCCATGGCCGGCAACCTGACGGCGCAGGTGCGCAACATCGCCGAGGTGACGAAGGCGGTGGCCGCGGGCGACCTCTCGCGCACCATCACCGTCGACGCGAAAGGCGAGGTGCTGGAGCTCAAGTCGACGATGAACACGATGGTCGACCAGCTCTCGTCCTTCGCCGCGGAAGTCACGCGGGTCGCCCGCGA
>NZ_DASSVG010000202.1:0-13348 GCF_035706265.1 Ramlibacter sp.
CTCTGGGGGAGGGCCGGGGTGGGGGCGCTCCGGCCGCCCTGACCGCTCATTGCCCGCGCAGGCACGTCCTCGTTCTCGTGCGTGATGTCGTCCTTCTCGTCGGGCGGAACCGGCGCCGCGCCGCCGCGTGCCCCCACCCCTGCCCTCCCGCGCTGGGGGAGGGAGTCCTGCGCCGTGCCCGCGGTGGTGCCTTGCACCGAGACCGCCGTTTCGCGCACATTCCCCGCCCCTTCCACCTCGAGCCGGATCAACTCCGCCCCCACGGCCATCACCTGCCCCGGCTGGCCGCCGAGCGATTGCACCTTGCCCGCCACCGGCGAGGGGATCTCCACCGTCGCCTTGTCGGTCATCACGTCGGCCAGGATCTGGTCTTCCTTGACCGTGTCGCCCGGCTGCACGTGCCAGGCCACCAGTTCCACTTCGGCGATGCCTTCGCCGATGTCGGGCATCTTGATCGCATAGAGTCCCATGTCAGGCCTCCACCGCGCGCCGGAAGGCGGCGCCCACGCGGGCCGGTCCCGGGAAATAGGCCCATTCGGTCGCGTGCGGATACGGCGTGTCCCAGCCCGCCACGCGCTCGATCGGCGCTTCCAGGTGGTAGAAGCAGTGCTCCTGCACCAGCGAGGCGATCTCGGCGCCGAAGCCGCTGGTCTTGGTGGCTTCGTGCACCACCACGCAGCGGCCGGTCTTGCGCACCGATTCCAGCACCGTGTCCAGGTCCATCGGCCACAGGGAACGCAGGTCGATGATCTCGGCGTCGATGCCGGTCTCCTCCGCCGCCGCTTGCGAGACCCACACCATCGTCCCGTAGGTCACCACGGTGAGCTGCTTGCCGGGCCGCACCACCGCCGCCGACTCCAGCGGCACCTTGTAGTAGCCCTCGGGCACCTTGCCCAGCGGATGCTTGGACCACGGCGTCACGGGCCGGTCGTGGTGGCCGTCGAACGGCCCGTTGTAGAGGCGCTTGGGCTCGAGGAACACCACCGGGTCGTCGCACTCGATCGATGCGATCAGCAGCCCCTTGGCGTCGTAGGGATTGCTCGGGATCACGGTGCGCAGGCCGCAGACGTGCGTGAACAGCGCCTCGGGGCTCTGGCTGTGGGTCTGGCCGCCGTAGATGCCGCCGCCGCAGGGCATGCGGATCGTCATCGGGCAGGTGAAGTCGCCGGCCGAGCGGTGGCGCAGGCGCGCCGCCTCCGACACGATCTGGTCGTAGGCCGGATAGAAGTAGTCGGCGAACTGGATCTCCACCACCGGCCGCAGGCCGTAGGCGCCCATGCCCACGCCCACGCCGACGATGCCGCCTTCGTTGATCGGCGTGTCGAAGCAGCGCGCCTTGCCGTACTTGGCCTGCAGGCCTTCGGTGACGCGGAACACGCCGCCGAAATAGCCGACGTCCTCGCCGAACACCACCACGTTGTCGTCGCGCTCCATGGTCACGTCCAGGGCGCTGCGCAACGCCTGGATCATCGTCATGGGCTTCGCCTCACCCGCGGCCGAGGCCACCTGGGCTTCCTTCGTCTTCGTCAGCATTCTTCAGACCCCCAACTCTTGTCTCTGGCGGCGCAGGTGCGCGGGCATCTCGGCGTACACGTCCTCGAACATGGTCGCCGCGCTCGGGATGTGGCCATCGAGCAGCGTGCCGTGGCTCTCGGCTTCCTTCTGCGCCGCGGCCACTTCGGCCTCCAGCTCCAGTTGCACCTGCTGGTGCTCCTGCTCGGACCAGGCGCCCAGGCCGATCAGGTGCTGCTTGAGGCGCTGCACCGGGTCGCCGAGCGGGAAGCGCTCCCAGTCGTCGGCCGGCCGGTACTTGGAAGGGTCGTCGGAAGTGGAATGGGCGCCGGCGCGGTAGGTCACCCACTCGATCAGCGTCGGGCCGAGGTTGGAGCGCGCGCGCTCCGCGGCCCAGCGCGAGGCCGCCAGCACGGCGAGGAAGTCGTTGCCGTCCACCCGCAGGGAGGCGATGCCGTTGCCCACCCCGCGCGCGGCGAAGCTGGTCGACTCGCCGCCCGCCACCGCCTGGAAGGTGGAGATCGCCCACTGGTTGTTGACGACGTTCAGGATCACCGGCGCGCGGTAGACGTGGGCGAAGGTGAGCGCGTTGTGGAAGTCGGATTCGGCCGTGGCGCCGTCGCCGATCCAGCCCGAGGCGATGCGCGTGTCGCCCTTGATCGCCGAAGCCATGGCCCAGCCCACCGCCTGGATGAACTGGGTGCCGAGGTTGCCGGAGATCGAGAAGAAGCCGGCCCGCTTGTACGAATACATCACCGGCAGCTGCCGGCCCTTGATCGGGTCGCCCTCGTTGGACAGCAGCTGGCACATCAGCTCCGCCATCGGGATGTCGTCGCGCGAAAGCAGCAGGCCCTGCTGCCGGTAGGTGGGGAAGCACATGTCGCCCGGTTCCAGCGCCTGCGCATGCGCCACCGCGACCGCCTCCTCGCCCAGGCACTGCATGTAGAAGGAGATCTTCTTCTGCCGCTGGGCGATCAGCATGCGGGCGTCGAAGATGCGCGTCTTCATCATCGCGCGCAGGCCCTTGCGCAGCTGCGCGGGGCTGACCTCCGGCACCCAGGGACCGACGGCGCGGCCGTCCGGATCGAGCACGCGGATCAGCGCGTAGGCGAGGTCCTGGGTGTCGAAGTGGGAGGTGTCCACCGGCGGCCTGCGCACCGCGCCGGCCTCGGAAACGTGCAGATAGGAGAAATCGGTCGGACTGCCGGGGCGGCCGGAAGGCTCCGGCACGTGCAAGCGCAATGGCTCGTGCTGGCTCATCGAGTATGTCTCCGCGCGATCGTGTCGCGCCTCATTGTGGAGGGCAGAGCGCGATGGCGGGTGGCCGCGCGCTCCCCGAACGCCGCGCGGGTGGCGCGACCGTTCGATGATAGCCAAAGCCGGGCTGGGCCGGGGATCACCCCTGCACGTTTGTCCGGATGGACGAGCTCGCGGCGGCAGAGAAAGCTGCGCGCTTCGCGACCGCCGGAGAGAATGAAAGCATGCGCTTCCTTGCGTCCGCGGCCCTGGCCGCCTGCAGCCTGCTCGCCGCCTGCACCTCGGCGCCGCGCGTGCCCGAGGGCCTGGTGGGCAGCGAGCACCGGGTGCGCGTCGCCTCGCGGGCGCCGGGGCTCGCCGGCCACGAAGGGCAGCTGTACCTGCGCGAGCTCGCGCCCGCGCAGGACGCGCCGCGCGGCGCCCGCCCGGTGGTGCTGTTCGTGCACGGCGCCGGCACGCCCGCGGAGGTGTCCTTCGATTCCCGCCGCAGCGACTACAGCTGGCTCGCGTTCGTGGCCCAGGCCGGCTTCGACGTGTTCGCGCTGGACCTGACGGGCTACGGCCGTTCCACCCGGCCGCCCGCCATGGGCGACCCCTGCAACGTCGCCAAGGCGCAGCAGGCGCGCTTCATACCGATGCTGATCAAGGCCGGCTGCACGCCCTCGCACCCGACGCCCATCACCACCGTCGCCTCGGACTGGCACGACATCGACACCACGGTCGATTTCCTGCGCGCGCTGCGCGGCGTGGAACGGGTCTCGATGGTGGGCTGGTCGCAGGGCGGCCCGCGCATCGCGGGCTATGCCGCCCGGCATCCCGAGAAGGTGGACCGCATCGTGGTGCTCGCGCCTGCCTACCGACGCAATTCGCCGCTGGAGCCGCCCGACCCGCTGCCGCGCCTGGACGGCTCGATGACGGTGCAGTCGCGCGCCGACTTCATCGCCAACTGGGACCGGCAGGTGGGCTGCCCGGCACAGTACGACAAGCAGGCCGCCGCCACGATCTTCGACGAGATGCTGGCGTCGGACCCGATCGGCGCGCGGTGGGCCGAAGGCGTGCGGCGCGCCCCCGCGGTGCCGACCTGGGGCTTCAACCAGGCCGTGGTGGCGCGCCTGAAGACGCCCTTCCTGATGGTGGCCGGCGAATACGACAAGCAGGTGGACCCGAAACGCGTGCGCGAGCTGTACGAGGACTGGGGCGGCGCCGACAAGGTCTTCGTCGACCTGGGCTGCTCCTCCCACAACGCGATGTGGGAGAAGAACCGCCGCCTGCTCTATCAGGCCACGGTGGACTGGCTGCGCGACGGCAAGGTGCAGGGGCTGCGCCAGGGCACGTTGCGCATGGGGGACTGAGGGCGCGGCGCCCGAGCTGCGCCCTTGGGCGCACGGCGCGCTGGACTCAGAGCCGCGCGTCGACCGCCGCCGCCGGCAGGATCCCCTTGACGTCGAAGATCACCGCGCCGGGCCGGCCGTAGGCCTGGACGCCGCTCACCCCGAGCTCCAGGAACTCGCGGTGCGCCACCGCGACCACGATGGCGCCATAGGCGCCCTGCTCCGGCGGATCCGCCAGGCAGCGCAGGCCGTACTCGTGGTCCGCCTGCGCGATGTCGATCCACGGGTCGTACACGTCCACCTTCAGGTTGTAGCCTTCCAGCGCGTGCACGATGTCGACCACCTTGGAGTTGCGCACGTCGGGGCAGTTCTCCTTGAAGGTCAGGCCCAGCACCAGCACCCGGTCGCCCAGCACCGGCTGGCCCTTGCGCAGCATCAGCTTCACCGTGGTGTCGGCGACGTGCCGGCCCATGTTGTCGTTGATGCGGCGGCCGGCCAGGATCACCTCCGGGTGGTAACCCACTTCCTGCGCCTTGTGCGTCAGGTAGTAGGGATCGACGCCGATGCAGTGACCGCCCACCAGGCCGGGGCGGAAGGGCAGGAAGTTCCACTTGGTGCCGGCCGCCTGCAGTACCTCCTGGGTGTCGATTCCCAGGCGGTGGAAGATCAGGCTCAGCTCGTTCATCAGCGCGATGTTCACGTCGCGCTGGGTGTTCTCGATCACCTTGGCCGCCTCGGCCACGCGGATGCTGCTCGCCTTGTGCGTCCCGGCCGCCACCACCTGCCCATAGAGCGCGTCGATCGCGTCGGCCGCCTCCGGCGTGCTGCCGCTGGTGACCTTGCGGATCGAGGGCAGGCGGTGCTCCTTGTCGCCGGGATTGATCCGCTCCGGGCTGTAGCCGCAGAAGAAGTCCTCGTTGAAGCGCAGGCCGCTCGCCTGCTCCAGCACCGGCACGCACACCTCCTCGGTCGCGCCGGGGTAGACCGTCGATTCGTACACCACGATGTCACCCGGCTTGAGCGCGCGGCCGACCGTGCGGCTCGCGGACACCAGCGGCTGCAGGTCGGGCCGGTTGGCGCGGTCCACCGGCGTCGGCACGGTCACGATGAAGACCTGCGCCTGCTGCAGCTCCGCGGGGTCGGCGCTGAAGCGCAGCTGCCGCGCCTCCTTCAGCTCCGTGTGGCTGCATTCGAGCGTGTGGTCGTCGCCGGCCTGCAGTTCGGCCACCCGCCGCGGGTTGACGTCGAAGCCGATCACCGGCCGCCGCTTGCCGAACTCCACCGCCAGCGGCAGCCCCACGTAGCCCAGGCCGATCACGGCCAGGGTCCTGTCTTCAAGATTCATGAGCGAGTTCCCTCCCGTGGTACGCCCGGTACCAGTCGACGAAATGCCGCAGGCCGACGGCCAGCGGAGTGAAGCGATGCGGCGTGCCGAGCAAGGCGCCGATACGGGTGGCGTCGGCGCAGGTGGCGGGCACGTCGCCCGGCTGCATGGGCAGCAGCTGCATCTGCGCGTTCACCCCGAGCGTCTGCGCCAGGGTGGCGACGAATTCCCGCAGCTGCACCGGCTGGCTGCCTCCGATGTTGAGGACGCGCTGCGGCGGGGCGCCCTCCGGCGGCTGGTCCAGCACGGCCAGCACGCCCGCCACGATGTCGTCGATGTAGGTGAAGTCGCGCAGCATGCGGCCGTGGTTGAACACCGGCACGGGCTCCCCCGCCAGCATGGCGCTGGCGAATTTCCAGCACGCCATGTCGGGCCGGCCCCAGGGGCCGTAGACGGTGAAGAAGCGCAGTCCGGTGCACGGGAAGCCGTACAGGTGCGCATAGCTGTGCGCCATCAGCTCGTTGGCCTTCTTGGTGGCGGCGTACAGGCTCACCGGGCGGTCGACGGGGTCGTCCTCGGAGAACGGCAGCTTGGTGTTGCCGCCGTAGACGCTGGAGCTGCTGGCGTAGACGAGGTGTTCGACGTCCTGCGCGCGGCAGCCCTCCAGCACGTTGAGGAAGCCGACCAGGTTGGCCTGGGCGTAGGTGTGCGGATGCGTGATCGAGTGGCGCACGCCGGCCTGGGCCGCGAGGTGCACGACGCGGCGGAAGCGGTGCGCACCGAAGAGCCGCATGAGGCCGGCCCCGTCCGCGATGTCGAGGCGTTCGAAGGCGAAGCCCGCGTGCCGGCGCAGGCGCGCCAGCCGCGCCTGCTTCAGGGCCGGGTCGTAGTAGTCGTTGAGGCTGTCCAGGCCCAGCACCTGCTCGCCGCGCGCCAGCAGCGCCTGGCACACGTGCATGCCGATGAAGCCGGCCGCACCGGTGACGAGGATCGCGCTCATGCTGCCAGCGCCAGCGGCGTCGCGACGGGCGCCGGTGCGTTGCGTCCCAGCGGGTGGTACTCGATGCCGCAGGCGCGCAGCAGCTCCGGCTCGTACAGGTTGCGGCCGTCGATCACCACCGGCTGGCGCAGCAGCTCGCGCACGCGCTCGAAGTCCGGCGCCCGGTAGGTCTTCCACTCGGTCACCACGATCAGCGCGTCGGCCTGCTCCAGCGCCGCCGTCGGCGATTCGGCGTAGGTGATGGCGGGCAGCTCGCCGAGCGCCTCGCGCGCCCGCTCCATCGCCTCGGGGTCGTGGGCGACGATGCTCGCGCCGCGCGCCGCCAGCTCGCGCACCACCACCAGGCTGGGGGCCTCGCGCACGTCGTCGGTGTCGGGCTTGAAGGCCAGGCCCCAGAGGGCGAAGCGCAGCCCGCCGAGGTCGGGGCCGAAGCGGCGCAGCACCCGGTCCACCAGCACGTGCTTCTGGCGCTCGTTGGCACGCTCGACGGCCGTCAGCACGTGCAGCGGTTCGCCGACGTCGGCGGCGCTGCGCAGCAGGGCCTTCACGTCCTTGGGGAAGCAGGAGCCGCCGTAGCCGCAGCCGGCATAGAGGAAGCGCGGGCCGATGCGCGCATCGGCGCCGATGCCGCGGCGCACCTGCTCGATGTCGGCGCCCAGCTTTTCCGCCAGCAGCGCCATCTCGTTCATGAAGCTGATGCGGGTGGCCAGCATCGCGTTGGCGGCGTACTTGGTGAGTTCTGCCGAGCGCACGTCCATCAGCACCAGCTTGTCGCGCTGGCGCTGGAAGGGGGCGTACAGCGCGCGCATCAGGAGGGCCGCGCGTTCGTCGTCGACGCCGACCACGATGCGATCGGGCCGCATGAAGTCCTCGACGGCGGCGCCTTCCTTCAGGAACTCGGGGTTGGAGACCACCGAGAACGGGATCTTCTGCATGCCGCGCGCCGCCAGCGCCGCGGCGATCTCCTCGCGCACTGCGTCGGCCGTGCCCACCGGCACCGTGCTCTTGTCGATCACGAGCTTGTAGTCGCTCATGTGGCAGCCGATCGCGCGGGCCGCGGCCAGCACGTGCTGCATGTCGGCCGAGCCGTCCTCGCCGGGCGGGGTGCCCACCGCGATGAACTGCAGGGTGCCGAAGCGCACGCCTTCGCGCACGTCGGCGCTGAAGTGCAGCCGGCCCTCGGTCATGTTGCGCAGCACGATCTCCTTCAGCCCGGGTTCGAAGATCGGCAGGTCGCCGGCGCGCAGGCGCTCGATCTTGCGGGCGTCGAGGTCGACGCACAGGACGTCGTTGCCCATTTCGGCGAAGCAGGCCCCGGTGACGAGGCCGACGTAGCCGGTACCGACGATGGTGAGTTTCATGAAAGGCGTCCGTGGTTCAGAAGTTGACGGTCATGCCGAGCTCGATCGAGCTCGCCGGGTCCCTGCGGTTGGGCGCGAAGGCGCTGCCGGGGCGGAAGTGCGCGTACTTGAGGACGAACTCCACCCGGCGCGATTCGCGGATGGCCAGCAGCACGTCGATCTCGCGTCCGAGCGAACGGCCGCTGCCGGCCGGATCGGTGGAAAGCCGCGAGCCGAGCAGCGTGCTGGAGGGCCGCACCTGCCGGTAGTGGTGCACCAGCAGTTCGAGCGAGGATTTCTGGCCGAAGCGCAGGCCGGTGCCGGCCGTGAGCACCTCCACGTTGGAGAGCTCCGGCTGCAGCAGCTCGCCGTAGCGCTGCCAGCGCTTCACGCCGGCGAAGCGGTTCTTGTTCTCCTGCAGCCCGGTCTGGCGGAACTGCTCGGAGCCGCGCGCATAGGCGAACGTGAGCAGGGGCTGCAGCGGCAGGTCGAAGACGGCGCTGGCGCCGAAGTCCAGCGCGTGGCCGTGCAGGCGGCGGGTCCTGGTGGAGCCGGCCACCATGCGGCCGTCGTCGCGTTCCTCGAAGCCGGTCACCTGCTCGCGCCCGCGGAAAGCCGCCACGTCGGCCCAGTACAGCACGCGGTCCACCGCGCCCTTGCCGCGCCAGTCGCCGCTGGCCCGCAGGCCGAACCACTGGGCGTCGAGGTCGCTCGGGTCGGTGCGGTCCTCGTCGTGGTAGACGTCGCCCGGCTCCGGCCGCGACGAGCCGTCGCGCTGCACCATCCAGAACGCATCGACCGAGTGCCGCTTCGCCCAGCGCCAGCTGGCCTGGCCGAACCAGCGCGTGACGCCGTTCGTGTCCGGCTCGACGCCGTGCCCGGCGGAGGACTTGCGGGCCGTCTCGTGCACGAGGCCGGTATCGAGCTGCCACGTCTTGCCCGGGTAGCGCAGGCGCAGGCCGTCGAGGTCCTCGTCCCACCACCAGGCGCGCCGATCGAGCAGCGTGATGCGGCCGACCTGGAACTGCCACGGGGTGTCCCACAGGCGCTCGCGCTGCAGCCACATGGGCCCGCGCTCCATCGAGTGGTCCACCTCCGTGCCGGGCGTGCCCTGGGTGCGCCGCACGTCGCGCAGGCCGACCAGCTGCATGAACAGCTCGGTGCGGTCGCCGAACCGCGTGCGCGCCTCCAGCTGCACTTCGTGCTCGCGCACGATGCGATCGCGCTCGCGGGCGTCGTTCAGGTCGAAGTTGTCGCGCCACTCGCTGGTGAATTCCCAGCTGCCCCCCACTTCCACGGGGTGGCCCCCGATGTCCAGCGTGATCGGCTGATCGGGGCGGCGCTCGTCGCGCGTCTCCATCTGGGCCTGCGCGGTGGTGGGCTGCGGCGACACCGCCTCGCCGGCAGCGGCCAGCGCGGGGACGGCGAGCAGCGCCAGGATCAGACGGCTGGGGCGCAGTGGAATTCGCATGGGGCAAGGGAAGACAGCAGCGCGCGCATGCCGCGCCAGTTCAGACGGGGGTGGCGCGCCACGGCGGCCAGCAGGCCGGCCAGGCAATCCAGCTCTTCGCGCGCCATCGCGCCGTGGTGCAGCATCAGGCCCAGCGGCGCGCCGTCGGCGGCGCGCGCACGCAGGGCCTGCACGAGGGCAGAGGCGACGGCGGCCGCGCCGCCTTCGCGCCAGTGCCGCGACCAGTCGACGTCCACCGGCAGTTCCGGCAGCGCGGACTGCGCCGGCTGCGCGCTGCGGTCGCGCGAGAGCGCTTCGAAGCCGAGGCCGGCCAGCACGCCGGGCAGCGCTGCACTGCAGCGGTTCCAGGGCGGGGTGAACCAGGGCTGCACGCGCGCACCCAGCCAGTCCTCCAGCAGCGCCCGGCCCAGCGCGATGTCCTTGCGCTGCGCGGCGGCGTCGCGGGCGGCACCGAACTCGCTCTTGCGACCGGCGGCCTCGTGGTTGCCGTGCGTGAAGCCATGCTGGTGCACGGCCACCAGGTCCGGGGCCGCATCGATGCGCGCGCGCAGTTCGGCCGCCAGTGCGGGGCCGATCGCCGCAGGAATGGCGGCCAGGTCGATCGGCACGCCGGCGCGCTGCGTCACGTCCAGCAGCGCGAGCAGGCGCGCGTCCTCCCAGCCGGCATCGTCGTCGCGCATGAACACCTGCACGCCGGCCGGCAGCGCGTCCAGCGCGGGGATCAGCAGGTCGACCATGCCAGCTCCGCTTCCACGCGTTGCGGCTGCACCGCGGTGCCGGCCAGCTGCGCCAGCAGGGTGGCGCTGCGCTCGGCGCCGTCGAGGGCCAGCGCCGCCGGGCGCGGACGGAAGCGCAGCAGCCCCGGCAGCGCCGCGGCCAGCGCGGCGCCATCCAGGAGGTGCGGCTCCATCCATTGCAGCGCGCCGAGCGAAGCCAGGCGGGCCGCGCGCTGCTGCTGCTCGTTTTCGGTGGCGGTGGCGTAGGGCACCACCAGGGCCGGCACCTCCGACACCACGAGGTCCAGCGCGGTGTTGTAGCCGCACTGGCTGATCGAGGCGCGGGCCGTGCACATCACCGCTGCGAGGTCGGGCACGTGGCGCAGCAGGGTGATGCCGGCCAGGCCGGCGGCCTCGTGCCGCAGGGCCTGCCACTGCGGCTCGGGCAGGAAGGGGCCGGCGACGATCTGCATCGGCACGCCGGTGCGCCGGTGCGCATCGAGCGCGGCACGGAACAGGCCGTCGCCCACGATGCCGCCGCCGGCCGACACGATCACGTGCTCGCCCCGGGCGCGCTGCGCGTCGAGCCGGCGCTCCGGCACCACGAAGCCGGTGTGCCACACCGGCGTGCGCAGCACCCGCCGCGGGCGGAAGCTGTCCTCCAGCCGTGCGAAGGCAGCGTCGGAGTGCACCAGCACCGCATCGAAGTAGCGGTTGACCAGCCAGCAGGCGCGGTCGTCGTGGTGCTGCTGGTCCTTGCGGCCGTCCACCAGGATGTCGCGCAGGCTGCAGGCCACCCGGGCGCCGAGGCGGCGGGCGGCGCGGATCATCGGCAGGATCTCGGTGGCGAACTTCTTGCGCCCGAAGGGGAAGAGTTCCACCAGCAGCACGGCCGGCCGGGTGCGCGCCACCGCCTCCTGGATCAGGCGCCGGCGCTCGGCGCGCGCCGTCGCCACGTCGAAGTCGTCGTCGCGGCTGATCACCGCGTGGCCGTCGTCCATGCCCAGCGGCGGCAGGTGGATGCACTGCACGCCGGCCGGCACGCTCACGCCCTGCGGCAGCCGCCCGCCGTTGAGGAAGACGACGCGGAAGCGCTCGCGCAGCGCCCGCGCCAGCGCGAAGCTGCGCGTCAGGTGGCCGATGCCCAGCGAATGCTGGCAGTAGAACAGGAGGGTCGGAAGTTTCGAATCAGCCATGGCGCAGGTCCACCAGGGAAAGGGCCGCCGGCCTGGACGCGGGGGCGAGATGCCCCTTCTCCAGCGTCAGGACGCGGTCGTATCCCGCCAGCGAGGCGGGGTCGTGGGTGATCAGGATCAGGGTGCGGTCGCGGTGCACCCGCGCGACCGCTTCGTGGATCAGGCGCGCCGAGTGCGGGTCCACCGCGGCGGTGGGCTCGTCCATCAGCAGGATCGCCGGCTCGCGCAGCAGCGCACGCGCCAGGCACAGGCGCTGGCGCTGGCCACCGGAGAGGTTGGCGGCGCGTTCGGCCAGCTCGGTGTCGTAGCCCTGGGGCAGGTCGATGATGAATTCGTGGGCGCGGGCGGCGCGCGCGGCGGCCTCGATCTCCTCCATCGTGGCGTCGGGGCGGCCGTAGGCGATGTTCTCGCGCACCGAGACGGCGAACAGCATCGGCTCCTGCGGCACCACGCCGAGCGCGGCGCGCAGGCTGGCGCGGGTGTAGCGGCGGATGTCGATGCCGTCGATCAGGATGCGGCCGGCGCTCGGCTCGGCCAGGCGCAGCAGCAGGTTCATCAGGGTGGACTTGCCGGCCCCCGAAGCCCCGAGCAGCGCCACCCGCTCGCCCGGCGCGATGCGCAGGTTCAGCCCCTGCAGCACGGGCCGGCCCGGCTGGTAGGCGAAGCTCACGTTCTCGAACGTGATCTCGCCGAGCGTGTGCGTGAGGGCGATGGCGTCGGGTGCGTCCTCGGCATCGGGCGCGATGTCCAGGATCTGCGCCACCCGTTCGACGCTGATGCTGGCGCGCGAGAACTTGCCGGCCAGCCGACCGAGGTCGCGCACCGGCTTGTAGAGCGCGGCGACGTAGCTCACGAACACCAGCAGCTCGCCCGGCGTGAGCCGGCCTGCCAGCACCTCGCGTGCGCCCACCAGCACCGTGATCGCGGTGCCGACCGCACTGACGACGGCGATCGCCCGCACGATGGCGCCGTTGACGCGAGCGCTGCGCATCCCGCTTTCGTAGTTGGCGGCGATCTCGCGCCGGAAGCGCTCCTCTTCGGCCTCGTGGCGGCCGAAGGCCTGCACCAGCGCGATGTGGCTCAGGACTTCGTTGAGGCGCGAGGCCATGCGGCCTTCGTGCTTGCGCTGCTCGCGCGCCGCGGCCTTGATGCGGCGATTGAGCAGGTACATCACCAGGAGCAGCGGCGGCAGCGTGGCCGCCACCACCAGCGCCAGCGCGGCGTTGAGCCAGAACATCACGGCCAGCATCGCCAGCAGCGTCACGCCATGGCGGCCGACGGTGAGCAGCCAGTCGGAGAACATGTCGCGCAGCAGGTTGGTGTCGCCCGCCACCTTGGTGATCAGCTCGCCGACGCGCGTGGTGCGGTGGTGCGCCAGCGACAGCCGCTGCAGGTGGGCGAACAGTTCGCCGCGCAGCCGCCAGGTGATGCGGTGGCCGATCCGCGCGCTGGTATAGAGCTGCAGGTAGGCCAGCACGCCCGAGGCCAGCGCGATCACCGCGATCGCCACCGCGCACACCACCAGGGCCGGCCAGGCGCCCAGCGCCAGCAGCGGCTGCAACGCCTGCAGGTCGGGCGGCAGCGGCTTGGCCAGCAGGATGTGGTCGAAGATCAGCTTCATCGGCCAGGGCACCAGCAGCTCGCACAGCACCACGCCCAGCAGCGCGAGCGCGGCCAGGGCGAGCGAGACGCGCTGCTCGCGCAGGCACTCCAGGACGACGGTGCGCAGGCGCGATGTCATGACCGGCACTCCGACTGGGCCTGCAGCGCCAGCGCCTCGGCGCAGGCGAGCCGGCGCTCGAGTTCGCCGCGCCAGCCGGGCAGCTGGAACACGAAGGCGCGGCTCGCGCGCAGCAGCTGCTGCACGGCCAGGTGCCAGGCCAGGCGCACGGGGCAGAAGCGCGAGGGCGCCTGCAGCGCGTAGGCGGCGATCCACGGCGCGCGCGCCAGCTGCGGGTGCGGCTGGTCCGGCAGCCGCACGAGGAAGGCCGCCAGGTCCTGCATGGGGTCGCCCAGCACGAACTCGTCGAAGTCGAACAGCACGATGCGCTCGCCGTCGAACCAGGCCTGGTCGGCGTGGAAGTCGCCGTGGATCGGCACCGGCTCGCAGGGCGGCAGGCCCGCGGCGGCGCGCTCGATGGCGGCCAGGGTCGCGTCGGCCCGCGCGGCCACCTGCGGCAGCGCGCGCACGATCTTCTGGC
>NZ_DASSVG010000203.1:0-4510 GCF_035706265.1 Ramlibacter sp.
GAGACCAGGCGGCCGAACGCCATCGCGAGCGCGAAGTGGATGATCAGCGCCATGCCGAACACCGTGAAGTTGAACTCCGACGGCGGCGGCGCCGCGTCGGGGCCCATCAGGATCGCGGCGATGCGCTGCAGGGGCTCCGCGGCCCCGCCGGCGCGCGTGGCCGCCGTGAGGCTGATCTGCGCCACGAGATAGGCCGCCCCGGCGACCACGCCGCCGATGACGCCGGCCACCGGCTCGGAAATGGTGCTGGCCGTGGCAGCGGCGGCGCGGGTTTCGGAGGTCTGCATCGGAAGTCTCCCGGTTGTCAGGACAGGTCGTCGCACAGGGCCCGGCGCGAGTGGATCAGGTCCGTGATGCCGACCAGGTTGTGCGCGTAGGTGGCGGCCAGTGCGTCGATCACGCCGGCCAGTTCGCCCGTGCGGGGCGCGAACGCGTAGCTGCCGTCCTCGCGCCGTCGGGCCAGGCCGGACTGCTCCATCGCGAGCAGCAGTTCGTGCGCTTCGTTCTCGCCGACGTAGAGGCGGCTCGCGACGTTGAAGGAATCCCAGCTGCGCGCCGGCTCGGAGCGCAGCAGCAGCAGCGCCTCCAGCAGCGGCACGGAGGGAACGCAGTCGCCGATGAAGCGGCTGACATCGTCGGGGACCTGGGTCTGCGTCATCTGCCTGTCTTCGAAAAAAAAACGCGCCCGGGAAAGGGCGCGAACAGTTCGCTCGAAGACGGATTGTTGCAGCGATGGCCGTCGATTCGCGCCGGGCCCCGTAAGGGCGATCCCTAGCGCAGGCGCTTCAGGCGCTGCCGGCCTGCGCGATGCGAATGAGCTCCGCGAGATTGCGCGCGCCCAGCTTGCTCATCACGCGCGACTTGTGCACTTCCACCGTGCGCGGGCTGATGCCCAGGCGCTCGCCGACCGTGCGGTTGTCGAGGCCTTCCACCACCAGCGCCATCACCTCGCGCTCGCGCGCCGACAGCGCGGTGGCCACCGGCCGGGTGCCGATCGATGCCGGGTCCTCGGGCAGGCCCTGCAGCGCGCGGTCGATCGACTGCAGCAGCTGGTCGTGGTTGAAGGGCTTCTCGATGAAGTCGATGGCGTTGAACTTGAAGGCCTGGCGCGCCGCCGTGACGTCGCCGTGCGCCGTGACGATGATCACCGGCAGGCGGGCGGGATGGCGGGCCAGCGCCTCCTGCATCTCCAGCCCCGACATGCCCGGCATGCGCAGGTCGGCGACCACCACGCCGCGCCAGTGCGGCTCCAGCGCGCGCAGGAAATCCTCCGCGTTGGCGAAGATGGCGGTGGGATAGCCGCGCAGGCTCAAAAGCAGCGCCAGCGCGTCGCGCACCGAGGCGTCGTCGTCGACGATGAAGACCGTCTTGCGGTGCACCGCGTTATTCATGCTGCGGCCCCGTGCCCGCGGGCAGGCTGAAGTGGAACTTGCCGCCCGGGCCGGCCTCGGCCCACAGCCGGCCGCCGTGCGCCTCGACGATCGAGCGGCTGATGGCCAGCCCGATGCCCATGCCGCCCGGCTTCTCGGAGCGCCGGCTCTCGAACACGCGGTCCACTTCCTCGCTGGTGAGGCCGGCGGCGCTGTCGGTCACGCTGACCACGACCTCGTTGCCTTCACGGGTGGCGTGCACCGCCACCGAGCGCCCGGCGGCCGCGGCGGCCCGCGCTTCCGAGGCGGCATCGATCGCGTTGGCCAGCAGGTTGCGCAGGACCACGCCGATCTGCACCGGGTCCAGCCACACCGGCGCGAGCTGCGGGTCGCAGGACCATTCCAGCCGCACGCCCAGGCCTTCGGCCCGGCTCGCCTGCGAGCGTTCGGCCTCGGCGAGCAGGGTGGCCAGGTCGGTCGGCTGCAGCTCGGTGGAGCGCTCGCGGAAGAACTTGCGCAGCCGGTTCACCACCTCGCCGGCACGGGTGGCCTCGTCGGCCAGCTTGTCGGTCACCTCCAGCAGCGGATCGACCGCTTCGCGCGGCGCGTGGTCCAGGCGCCGCGCGATCAGCTGCGAGGCCCGCGCATAGGTGCTCATGGCGGTGAGCGGCTGATTGAGCTCGTGCGCCAGTGCCGCGGCCATGTCGCCGGCGGCGGCCAGCCGCAGCGAGGCGCGCAGGGCCTGCTGCGCCTGCTCGCGTTCGTCGACGGTCGCGCCCAGCAGCACGCCAGTGGAGGTGAGCGCCGCCATCAGCACCTGCAGCTCGAACACGGTCAGCGGCTGGTACTGCGCGGTCTGCACGGCCAGCATCAGCAGCATCTGCACCAGGGCAGCGGACCAGACGGCGCCGATGGCGCCGAAGCGTGCCGCCGCCCACACCACCGGCACGAACAGGACGTAGAAGAACTTGAACTGCTCCTCGGTCGGCTGCGCGAACACCGCGACCATGGCCACCAGCGTGACCAGGCCGATCAGCCACGCCTCGCGCGAGCGCAGCAGGGTGCGGCTGGCGGCCGTGCGCTCGCCGCTGGCGAGCACCCACAACACGGGGAGCGTGACGATCAGCCCCACGCTGTCGCCGATGGAGGAGCGGTGGATCACCGCCGGCACCCGCGCCAGCTCCACCACGCCCATGGCCCAGAGCGCGCCGGCGCGCAGCACGGCGCCGAACAGCGCGCCGCACACCACGATCACCAGGAAGAGGGCCACGTCGCGCCGCGTCACGATGGGCAGGGTGGGCCCCATCCAGCGCCGCAGCGCCGCGGCGGTGGCGGCATAGCCGGCCGTGACGGCGCCGGAGGCCAGCACCAGCGCCGGCCAGGGGATGGGCTCGGTGCCGACCAGCGCTTCGCCCGAGACCACCGCCACCCACACCAGCCACCAGCTGCGCGGCTGCCACAGCAACAGCCCGACGGCGAGCGCCGCCTGGGGGTTCCAGGGCGTGATATTCAGGCCGCGGGCCGGATAGATGAAGCTGATCCACGCCAGGCCGAGGTACGCGGCGAGGTAGAGCGTCATCCTCGCCACGCCCACGCCTGTGGTGTCGCGGAAGCCCGCGAGCCGGGCCGAGAGGCTGGACATGCCCGCATTGTGAAGCCTCCGCGGGCCGCGGCGCTCAAGAGCGGGTCTTGCGCGTCAGCGGCACGATCGTCCCCGAGTGGCGCTGCAGCCGGGTCGAGACCCGCTGCCGCAGGCGCAGCCGTGCGGCGTCCGACAGGATGCGCCCGGCCCAGCGGTAGACGTTGAATTCGCGCACGATGCCGCGCAGGCTGGCCATGCGCTCGCGCTGCTCGGCGGCGGGCATGTTCAGCGCCTGGAACAGAGCGTCCGCCGTTTCCTCGACGTGATACGGGTTCACGATCAGGGCCTCGGTCAGCTCGCGGGCGGCGCCGGCGAAGCGGCTGAGGACCAGCACGCCGCGCTCGTCGTCGCGCGCGGCGATGAACTCCTTCGAGACCAGGTTCATGCCGTCGTGCAGGCTGGTCACCAGGCACACGTCCGAGGCGCGGTACAGCTTGATCACCTCCTCGTGGTCGTGGTGCTGCGCCAGCAGGCGCACCACCGGCGCGCCGGGGCGCCCGAAGCGGCGGTTGATGCGCTCCACCTGGGTCGTGATGCGCTCCTGGAACAGGCGGTACTCCTCCAGCACGCTGCGCGAGGGCGCCGCCACCTGCACGAAGGTGAAGCGCGACTGCCATTCGGGGTACTTCTCCAGCATGCGCTCCACGGCGTAGAGGCGCTCGAGGATGCCCTTGGTGTAGTCGAAGCGGTCCACGCCGACGGCGAGCCGGTGGCTGGGCGGGATGCCCAGGCGCTCGAACACCTCGCTGCGGCAGCGGCCCACGCTCGGCCAGGTGGCCGTCTCCTCCGGCAGCGGCCACTCGATCGAGATCGGGTAGGCCTCGACGAAGGTCGGATCGCCGCGGTACGTGATGGTGGAGTGCTCGTGCTCGATCCGCGCTTCCATGTAGCGGTCCACCGTCTCGAGGAAGTTCTTGCAGTGGAACTGGGTGTGGAAGCCCATGATCGTGCTGCCCAGCAGGCCTTGCAGGATCTCGGTGCGCCACGGGCAGATGCCGAACGACTCGGGATTGGGCCAGGGGATGTGCCAGAAGGTCAGGATGGTGGCGCGCGGCAGCCGCTCGCGCACCATGGCCGGTACCAGCGCGAAGTGGTAGTCCTGCACCAGCACCACCGGGTCCTCGCTGCGGGCTTCGGCCACCACGGCGTCGGCGAACAGGCGGTTCACTTCGCGGTAGTGCTGCCAGTCGGACTCGCGGAATACCGGCCGCACGTGGGCCACGTGGCACAGCGGCCAGAGGCCTTCGTTGGCGAAGCCGTAGTAGTAGCCTTCCTCCTGTTCGGGCGTGAGCCAGAGGCGGCGCAGGTGGTACTCGTCCTCGCCCGGGGGCAGCGAGACGCGGTCGTGGCGGTCCACCGCCTGGCGGTCGCCGCTGCCGCTGCCGTGCGCGATCCAGGTGCCGGAGCAGGCGCGCATGATGGGTTCGATGGCCGTGACCATGCCGCTGGCCGGTACCTGCACCTGGATGTTGCCGCCGCGGTCGCGCCGGTGGATGTA
>NZ_DASSVG010000204.1:0-11612 GCF_035706265.1 Ramlibacter sp.
GCCGAACTGGCCAGGCGCTTCGCGCCGCTGGCCAAGGCGCTGGCGGAGAACGAGCAGAAGATCGTCGAGGAGCTCAACGCCGTGCAGGGCAAGCCCGCGGACATCGGCGGCTACTACTTCCCCGACCGCAAGAAGGTCACCGCGGTGATGCGCCCGAGCGCCACCTTCAACGCGGCACTGCAGTCCGTCGCCGCGTAAGCGGCGCAGGCCGAGGGCGCCCGGCCGCCGGCCGGCGCACCCTCGGCTTTTCTTTTGGCGCGCCCGTCGCGGCGCACAGGCCCTGCAAACCGCACCGGGGTGCCCTGCGCTCGGCACCAAGGGGCCTTCCGCCAGCGCCCCGAGCTCGGCAGTATGCGATCCCACAAGGCAATCAGGGAGCACTTCGGCTTGCGACGGGAACGGGGCATGAAGCACGGAACGGTGAAGGCGTGCCTGCTGGTCGCAGGCCTGTGGGCGGGTGCGGCGTGCGCGCAGCTGCCGCTGGCGGCGGATCGGGAGAGCGTGCGCGCGCTGCGGGTGTACCGCATGACCACGCAGCGCATGCTGGTCGCCTGCTCGGAAGCGATCGCGCCGCGGCGCGGCGTGCGCAGCGCCGCGGAGGCGCTCCACGACTACCGCGGCTGTGCCGCGCGGGCCCTGGAGGACAGCGGCACCCGGCTGGAGGCCGTGGTGCGCACCCTGGCCGCGCCCGATCCGGTGCGGGCCCTGCGCGAATACCACCTCGCCTTCACCCGCGCGCTGACCGGGCTGCAGCCGCAGCCGGACGAACGCAGCAGCGCCTACGAGGAGCGCCAGGCCTACCTGTTCCACCGGCTCGCGCACGCCTGGGCCCGCTTCGAGCTGGCCGATGCGGCGACGCGCTGAAGCCTGGCGGGCGCCTCAGGCGAGCCGGCGCAGCCAGAACGTCGACAGGCCGCCCGCGGCCAGCAGCAGGAGCGCCGCGGCCAGCGAGAAGAGGGCCGTGAGCTCGGTTTCGCGGGTGAGCACGTCCATGCGCGTGCGCAGCTGGCCGTACACGCCGCGCAGGCTTTCGGCCGTGCCCGCGTGGTGGTATTCGCCGCCGGTCATGCGGGCCACCTCGCGCAGGGTCGGTTCGTCCAGCTGCATGTAGATCGGCATCCCGTCCAGCGTGGCGCCGTCGCCCGTCTGCGAGCCCAGCCCCACCACGTAGATGCGCACGCCGCGGTCGGCGGCCATCTGCGCGGCTTCCAGCGTGTCGATGCCGGTGGTGCGGCGCCCGTCGCTCAGGAGGATGATCGCGGCCGACTCGTAGGAGCCCGGTGCGACCGGCGCGATCGCCTGCGGCCCGGGCTTGTCCTTGTCGTCGAGGCTGCGGCCGTGGCGCTTGTTGCCGAAGGTCAGCTCGCCGACGTCGATGCCCTGGTCCGGGAACAGTTCGGCCAGGCACAGCACGATGCCGTCGCCGATGGCGGTGCCGATCTGCATCTGGAAGCCGTCGATGGCCTCGACCAGCGCCGCGCGGTCCAGGGTGGCGCGCTGCGCCACCTGGCCGCTGCCGGCGAAGGTGACGAGGCCGACCTCCACGTCCTTGGGCAGTTCGCGCAGGAAGCCCTTGGCGGCCTCCTGCGCGGCCTCCATGCGCGTGGGCTGGACGTCGCTCACGCGCATGCTGAGCGAAACGTCGATGGCCATCATGATCGAGGAGCGGGCCCAGGGCAGCGGCACCCGCGCGACCGGGCGGGCCACCGCGAACACCAGCGCGCCCAGCGCCAGCAGCAGCAGCGCTGGCGGCACGTGCCGCCGCCACTGGCCGCTCGCTGCCGCGCGCACCGCGGCCACGCTGCTGTAGCGCAGCCCCGGCCGGCGGCGGCGCAGCAGCCACAGGTAGACCGCCGGCAGCAGCGCCAGCACCAACGCCAGCCAGAGGTTGTGGGGCCACAGGAAAGACATGCGCAATGCCCTCCGCGTGCGGCAGTATGGTGCCGCGGACGCCCCCTTGGCAACCGCCTGCGCGGCGCCGGCTCAGTCCACCCGCAGGAAGGTCTGCCGCACGTGGTTGCGATCGAGCATCTCGAAGTGCCACCACTCGTTGCTGATGCCCTGGAAGCCGCTCGCGCCCATGACGCCGCGCAGCAGCTCGCGGTTGCGCAGCTGGGTGGGCGTCAGCGCGCCGCTGGCGAGATGCTGCGCCTCCAGTTGCGGATGCGAGAGCTCCGTCATCACGTCGAAGCCCGTGCCCATGTCGAGCTCCCGGCCTTTGGCGTCGAGCAGGGTGGCGTCGAGCGCCATGCCGAAGGAGTGGATCGAGCCGCGCGCCGGGTCGGCCACGTACTGGCGCAGGTCGGTGCCTTCCAGGAAGTCCCACAACTCGATCTGCACCCGGTGCGGACGCAGGGCGTCCAGCACCAGCAGGCGGTGGCCCGGGGCCTCGCGCTGCAGCAGGCCGGCCGCCTGCTCGAGCCCGGTGGCGGCCAGGCGATGCAGCCAGCCGCAATCGAGCGTGTCGTAGAGGTTGTGGCCCACGAAGTTGTGCACCGTGGCGTAGCGCAGGTCGACGGCGATGCCTTCGATGGTGCAGAGACGGCGGAAATCGGGGTGGCGGGCGATGTCTTCGCAGCGCATCGGCGGGAGGGTCATGCTTTGCGCAAAGGATACACGCAGGTCGAAATCCTTATGCCGGGCCGTTCATTTCCCGTTCACGGGCGCGCCCGCACACTCACCTCACTTTCTTTCCACAACCACTCAGTGAGGTCCCTCATGCAATCCACGCTCCGCAACAAGCTCGCCGCCGCCGCCCTCGTGCTGGCCCCCATGGCCGCCCTGGTGGCCGCGCAACCCGCCGCCGCTCAGGAGCGCGACTTCCACCGCGACAGCCACGGCCACCATGTCCAGGCGGACCGCCGCGCGCCGCAGATCTTCGACGTGACGCCCGGGCAGGGCGATCGCGTGAGCGAGCGCGGCCTGACGCACATCTCGGCGCGCTACAAGGACGACCAGGCCGGCGTCGACGTGCGCTCCGTCACGCTGCGCGTGGACGGCCGCAACGTCACCCGCCAGGCGCGCATCGACGGCAACGACGTCCGCTACTCGGAGAACCTGCGCCCCGGCCGCCACGTGGCTGAACTGGTGGTGCGCGACCGGGCCGGCAACGTCGCCCGCCGCAGCTGGGCCTTCCAGGTCCGCAACGACGTGCGCGGCAACGACCGCATCGGCTCCGGCTACGGCCGCTGAGCCAGCTCTTTCGCGCGTCGGCCTGCGCCTACGCGCGAAAGCCCCGCCCACGGGCTCGCGTCCTGCACGGCCGGCGTATGTTCGATGGTCATCAGACCCCAAGGAGAACACGATGGCCCAGCAGGACGCGACCGCTTTGCTCGACGACGACCACAACAAGGTCGCCGGGTTGTTCCAGCAGTACAAGTCGGCGCACGACGACAACCGCCGGCGCCTCCTGGCCCAGCAGATCTGCCAGGAGCTCACGGTGCACGCGCAGATCGAGGAGGAGATCTTCTATCCCGCCTTCGGCCGCGCGACCGGCGACCAGCAGCTGGTGGAGCATTCCCGCGAGGAGCACCAGCAGGCGCGCGAGCTGATCGCGCAAGTGGAGAACGCGCCCACCGACGCCCGGCTGATGCTGGAACTCGAGGATTCGGTACTGCACCACGTGAACGACGAGCGCGAGAAGATGTTCCCGCAGGCGCGCAAGGCACAGGGCATGGACCTGATGCGGCTGGCGCAGCAACTGCAGGAACGCAAGATGGAGCTGATGGCCCCGCATCCGGCCTGAGCGCGCGGGCGGCCGGCGGCGCTGCAAGGGCGGCGGGCGGGGCCGCGGCTTCCTGGCGCATGATTGCGCACTGCAGGGCTGCGTCGCGGCCCGCGTGCACGTCAAGCCGAGGAAGCCAGAATGAACACCCAGATCCCCGTCCCCGACGCCCACCAGGAGATCCGCGAAGCGCTGCGCGACCTGTGCGGCCGCTACGACTCGGCCTACTGGCAGCAGGTCGATGCCGAACGCGGCTATCCCGAGGCCTTCGTCGACGCGCTCACGGAAGCCGGCTGGATGGCGGCGCTGATCCCGCAGGAGTACGGCGGCTCGGGCCTGGGCCTGGCAGAAGCCTCCGTGATCATGGAGGAGATCAACTTCTCCGGCGGCAACTCCGGCGCGCTGCACGGCCAGATGTACAACATGAACACGGTGCTGCGGCACGGCTCCGAGGCGCAGAAGCGCCAGTACCTGCCCGGCATCGCGAGCGGCAAGCTGCGCCTGCAGTCGATGGCCGTGACGGAGCCGACCACCGGCACCGACACCACGCAGCTCAAGACCACTGCGGTGAAGAAGGGCGACCGCTATGTGGTCAACGGCCAGAAGGTCTGGATCTCGCGCATCCAGCATTCGGACCTGATGATCCTGCTGGCGCGCACCACGCCGCTGGCGGAGGTGAAGAAGAAGAGCGAGGGCATGAGCATCTTCCTGGTGGACCTGCACCAGGCCATCGGCCGCGGCATGACCGTGCGGCCGATCCCGAACATGGTGAACCACGAGACCAACGAGGTGTTCTTCGACAACCTGGAGATCCCGGCGGAGAACCTGATCGGGACCGAGGGCCTGGGCTTCCGCTACATCCTGGACGGCCTGAACGCCGAGCGCACGCTGATCGCCGCCGAGTGCATCGGCGACGCCTACTGGTTCGTCGACAAGGCGCGGCGCTACGCGAGCGAGCGCGTGGTGTTCAACCGGCCGATCGGGCAGAACCAGGGCGTGGCCTTCCCGATCGCCGACGCCTACATCGAGACCGAGGCGGCCAACCTGATGCGCTTCAAGGCCTGTGCGCTGTTCGATGCCCACAAGCCTTGCGGCGCCGAGGCGAACATGGCGAAGTACCTGGCAGCCAAGGCCTCCTGGGAAGCCGCCAACGTGTGCCTGCAGACGCACGGCGGCTTCGGCTTCGCGCACGAATACGACGTCGAGCGCAAGTTCCGCGAGACCCGCCTGTACCAGGTGGCGCCGATCTCGACCAACCTGATCTACTCCTACGTCGCCGAGCACCTGCTCGGGCTACCGCGGAGTTTCTGAGGGCATCGATGCAGCTGGGGGCGGATTCGCTTCGCGCAGGACGGGCAGGGCTTACGCTGCACCGCAACAGGACCGGGCTGCAGTTGACCTGACACAAATGCGGGGCTTGGCCGATGCCCGAGGATGGGCGTACAGTCCAGCTGGAGAGCTGCCATGTTCGTTCCGTCCCGCTACCCCACCGTCTCGGAGCCCGCGCCCGCGGAGCCGCCGGCTACTGCCGTGCAGCCTCGCGAAGGGCGGGATAGCGAAGCGTCGCGCCGGGCCACGGCCGCGGTGCTGGTGCCCAGGGGCCGGCCGAGCGGGTGGTTGCTGCTGCTGGCGGCGTGTTGCGCGCTGGTGGTCGTGCAGGTGGTCGCCCAGCGGCTGGGCTGATCGCTGGGCTTCCCGGCGCGCCTTCGGCGCGCGTTCAGCACCAGCCTACGAAAATCCCTGCAGTCAGCCCGTGGCGCGTGCCATGTTCCCGGCGGGGTCCGATTCGAAATCGGGAAAAAAAGAGCCCGGCGCAGCGCGCCGGGCTTAGATAGAGGGCTCCGCTTGCACCCCAGAGCCCATCCCCACGACAAAACCAAAAGACCGCAACAGCCGGGAGGGCCCGCGCCCGTCACAACTGTTTCAACAAGTATCAGGGATGTTTGGGGTTTTGACCAGCCCGCAGATGTGTGATTCGTTGCCGTTTGTCTGCGTAACGACTCGGGACTATCCCTAGTAATCGGGCGGCGGGGTCTTGTCGGTGGGGGCGGTGCGGCGGAGTTCGGTGTCCATCGGCAGCTCGCTGGCCGAGCCGCCCTGGAAATGCGTCACGCGGGTTTCCTCGCCCATGTCGCCGAAGAAGCGCTCGTCCGCTTCGCCCTCCGCGACCTGGGCGCGGTACCAGGCGATGGCGGCGGCGCCCAGCACCACCAGCACGATGCCACCCCAGGAATGCAGCCAGGCGGAAAGGCCCAGCAGCACCACGCAGGCGAAGGCGGCGGCAGCGATGAAGCGGGCGGGTCGGCTCATGGTGGCGGCGGCCCGATGGTAAGGGGGGCCTCGGTTGCAATCGGTAAGCGTCTGCGCCCGCCGCGGCGGCTCAGGTGGCCGGCTGCGGTTCGCCCGGCGGGACGGCGTCCTCGCTCGGGGAGGCCGTTGCCGGGGCCCGGCCCATGTCCTGCGGGTCGTCCAGCGAGGTCATCGCGTTCACCAGCTTCTGCACGCCGGCCATCTGCTGCACCTGCTCCAGCAGCCCTTCGCGCTCCTTGGCCAGCACGCGCCCGCTCAGGCGCACGACGCCGTTGTCGACGCCCACGTCGATCGCGCCCGGGTAGCTCACCAGCCGGCCCAGCCGCTGCTGGATCTGGTCGCGCAGGTCGGCATCGCTCTGCGGGTCTGCCTGGGTGACGCGGTGGTAGACGCGCGGGCGCAGGCGCTCCGGCCGGCGTTCGCGCGGCAGGCCGCTGCGCACCAGCTCCGCCAGCAGGCGCCGGCGCTGGGCGCCCAGTTCCGGATCCAGGTAGTACATGGCCAGCGCGCCGGCCGCCAGTGCGCCGAGGGTGCCGATGGGCCTCATGGGTTGCTCCGATTCGCCAGGAAGTTCATCTTCTTGCATGGTACGGCCTCGTCAAGCCGCCCGCCGGCTGCGGCTGCTCTTGGCGGCGGTGGTCTTCTTCGCGGCACTGCGCTTGCGGGGTGTGGACGCCGCCACCGCGCGTTCCTCTTCGTTCCGGCGGCTGCGGCTGGCGGCGGTCTTGCGCGCGGGGGCCGGCGCCGGCGCGCGGGCCGGCTTCGCCCCGCCCTTGAGGCTGCGCCGCAGCAACTCCGTCAGGTCGATCACGTCGGCACCCTGGGCGGGCGGGGCTTCCTCCAGCGGTTCCACCGTGGCGGTCTCGCCCGCCTTGGCCTTGGCCTCCACCAGCTTCATGATGGCGTCGTGGAAGTTGTCGCGGAGTTCGTCGGCGCGCCAGTGGCCGCTCATCTCCTCGATCAGGTGCTTCGCCATCTTCAGTTCGGTTTCCTTGAGGCCGGCCGCCTTGCCTTCGGAGGGCAGGTTCAGGCCTTCCCAGGAGCGGATCTCGCCGCCCCAGCGCAGCAGGTTCAGCACCAGCGCCGGGCCGCAGGGCAGCAGCACCGCCAGGTGCTGCTTGCTGTGGATCACCACCCGCGCCAGGCCCGCCTTGCCGGTCTGCTTCAGCGCCTCGCGCAGCAGCGCGTAGACCTTCTCGCCCTTGCTGATCGGCGCAGTGTAGTAGGGCTTTTCCAGGTACACGAAAGGCACTTCGGCGATGTCCACGAAGGCCTCGATCTCGATGGTCTGGCTGGTGCGGGGATAGGCTGCGGCGATTTCCTCGGGCGACAGCACCACGTAGTGGCCCTTGGCGTACTGCACGCCCTTGACCACGTTCTCCTTGTCGATTTC
Organism: Ramlibacter sp.; assembly: GCF_035706265.1. Classification (GTDB taxonomy): domain Bacteria; phylum Pseudomonadota; class Gammaproteobacteria; order Burkholderiales; family Burkholderiaceae_C; genus Ramlibacter. The sequence goes on from NZ_DASSVG010000204.1 coordinate 7,428, forward strand.
GCGCCCGGTGCGCTTGTTGATCCGCTTGTAGCCCACCGGGTCGAGGGTGCGGCGATCCAGCCAGTCGAAGTCGACGTCGGTCTCCTCGGTGGCCGAATGCAGGCCGATCGGGATGTGCACCAGGCCGAACGTGATGGCGCCCTTCCACAACGAGCGGGTGGAAGCCTTGGCCATGCCGCGGGTATCTGCCATCGGAAAGTGCTTGCTGAAACGAGTCCCGGCAGTGTGCAACGTGCACATCCGCGGGGTGTCGGACGCCGGCCGGCCGTCCTGTAGGCAGGCGGCGACAGGGCGGCGGCGGGCGTTCCGGAAAGCACAGCGCCGGCGAGGCGGGGGCCTCGGCCGGCGCGGCTGGGAGGAGCGCGAAGCGGAGCGGCCGCCCCGCGCCTGGCAGGGTGGGCTCAGGCCCGGGGAGACTCGCTGACGCCAGCGGTGGCGCGGGCGTGGCGCTTCTTGCCGGCGGCGCGCGCTTCCTCGCTGGTGAATTCGTGCGCGTGGCCGCTCTGGTGGGCCGCGCGCCCGCCCAGGCTGGCGATTTCGCGCTGACGCTGCGGATCCATCGCGGCGAAACCGCGCAGCGACTTCTTGGCGGCAGGCTTCAGGTTCTCGGAATCGTGGACGGATTGTTCCATGGGGTCCTCGTCTAGGTTGGTCTGCGAACGCGGGGGGCTCGCCCGCTGTCCAGGGTGTTTGCGTCGCCGGCCTGGGTGGGCGTCAGGTCAACGCAACGGCAGAGTCTGTGCGCATTGCGCAGCGACTCTTGTAGGACGATGCCTCTAGCTATGTCGGTGAGGTCCTTCGAGACCGCGCGGTGCGACGGAAGGCGCCGCGAGGCGATGTTCTAGACTCGCAGCATGAAACCGGAGACGCTGCCCGCGCCCGCCACATCGGCCGAACGAGACTGGGTCGAGGGCGAACTGGTTCGCAGCCTGATGCGTACCCAGCGCAGCACCCAGTGGCTGGCCCTGATGCTGGTGGCCATCGTGGTGGGCATCCTGTCGGACGACAACGAGCCGGAACGCCTGGGTGCCTGGGTGGGGGTGTGGCTGCTCGTGGCCGCCTGGCGGCTCTGGGTGATCCACCAGTACCGCACCCGGGTCGCCTCGCAGCCCACCGAGGCGCACCTGGCCTTCTTCCGCCGCAACATCCTGGTCTGGCCGGTCTCCGCCCTGGTCTGGGGCCTCACCACGGAGCTCTATTTCGACCGCTCGCCCCTGGGCGACCAGTACATCTGCTGGCTGATCATGGCGGGCCTGGCGATGTTCTCGATCAACAGCCTGTCGGCGCGCCTGGGCGTGATGCGCGCCTACCTGGACATCCTGGCCGGCAGCGCGCTGGCGGTGATGGCCTGGCGCATGTTCGTGGAGCTGGAGCTGCAGGGCCCCGCCTACCACTGGTGGGTGGCGATGCTGCTCCTGATCTTCTGGCAGGTGCTGCGGCACGCCGGTGCCCGCCTGCACGAGACCCTGCGCCGCAACTTCGAGCTGCAGTACCGCAACATGCAGCTGATCGAGTCGCTGACCCGCCAGACCCAGGCGGCCCTGGACGCCGTGGAGATCAAGAACCGCTTCCTGGCCAGCGCCGCCCACGACATCCGCCAGCCGGTGCACGCGCTGGGCCTGTACGCCGACTGGCTGCGCGGCGAGCCGGAGCTGGTGAACGAGCTGGCGCCCAAGATCGTGGCGGCCACCAAGGCCGTCAACCACCTGTTCGACTCGCTGTTCGACCTGGCGCGGCTCGATTCCGGCAAGGTGCGCCTGAACGTGGAGCCGGTGGACCTGTCCAAGCTGCTGCACAACCTGGAACTGCAGTACCTGCCCCTGTGCGAGGCCAAGGGCCTGGAGTTCCGCATGCGGGTGTGCCCGGGCACGGTGCGTTCGGATCCGATCCTGTTGCAGCGCATCGTCGGCAACCTGATCTCCAACGCCATCAAGTACACGGAGAAGGGCGGCGTGCTGGTCGCGTCACGCTGCACCCGCGCCGGCCTGCGGGTGGAAATCTGGGATACGGGCGTGGGGATCCCGCAGTCGCACCAGCGGGAGATCTTCCGCGAGTTCTACAAGGTGCCGGGCCACGGCGGCACCGAGGAAGGCTTCGGGCTGGGCCTGTACATCGTGGCGCGGCTGTCCCACATCCTGGGCCATCCGCTCAGCTTCCATTCGCGGGTGGGGCGCGGGACGGTCTTCCGCGTGCTGCTGCAGCCGACCGATCCGCGCGAGGCGGGCGAGCGCGCCGTCGCCACCATGGCCCAGATGTTCCCCGGCGACGTCACCGGGTCCTGAGCGCGCCGCCCGGGCGCGCCTCAGCTGGCCAGCAGGCCGTGCGTGCGCGCGTAGTGGATGGTCTGGGTGCGGCTCTTGACGCCCAGGCGCCGGAACAGGCGCCACAGGTGCACCTTCACCGTGTGCTCGCTGATCCCCAGTTCATCGGCGATCTCGCGGTTGGACAGGCCGCGATCCAGCATCACGATCAGCTGCTTCTGGCGCTTGGACAGCTTGTTGTCCGTGGGCGCGAGTTCCTCGAACTGGCCGTCGGCGGACAGCAGCGCGCGCAGCGCATTGCCGATCTCCTGGGCGCCGGAGGACTTCTCGATGTAGATGTCGGCGCCGGCCTCGATGCAGGCCTCTTCCGCATCGCTGGAGGGCGAGGCGGAGAGCACGGCCAGCGGCGTCTCGGGAAACAGCTTCTTCAGTTCGTGCACGCCCGAAGTGCCGGTGGTGTCCGGCAGCTTCAGGTCCAGCGTGATGAGGTCGGGCGCGCCGTGCTGCTTGACGGCCGCATCGACGCCTCCGATGCGATCGAGCTCCACGACATTGGCGCCCGGACGCATCCGGCGCATCAGCATCACGACCGCCTCGCGCATCAGCGGGTGGTCGTCGATGACGTACACGTTCATGGTTGGATTCTGGTTCAATGTCATTCCTGAGACTAGCTCCTGCAAGGATACAGCTTCCCACGCGAGGAAGTCCGTACTAACGCCTTAGTTCCCGGATTCCGCGAGCTCCTTCAGCGCTGCCGCCACCTGCTCGGGCGAGACGCCCTCGGCGGCAGCGGCCTGGCCCTGCTGCGGCAGCGCCTGCGCCGCCTTCAGGGCCGCGATGCACTGCCCGGCCTCCTTCGGCGAAGCGAAGCCGGTGCTTTGCAGCAGCAGCCTACCTTGCCCGTCGACGAACTTGAAGTAGAACAAGCCATCGGTCTCGCGGTACTGCTTGAAGCTGGGCAGGCTCGCCTTGGCCTTGCCCTTCTTCGCGCCGGCGGCGGTGCTGGCCAGGTTGCGCAGGCCCACGGCCTCGCGCAGCTCGCGCAGCAGCGGCGTGGCGCGCGCGCGCGCCTTGGCGGCGCCGGCCTGCAGGACGGCCTCCAGCTCCTGCGGGTGGCTCACCAGGTGCTCGTACTTCGCGCGCATGGGCGCGATCTCGCGGTCGATGCGCTCGAACAACAGCTGCTTGGCGTCGGACCAGGCGATGCCGGCGGCATAGGCCTCGCGCAGCTGCTGCGTCTCCTCGGGCGAGGCGAAGGCCTGGTAGATCTGGAATAGGGCGGAGCCCTCCACCGCCTTGGGCGCTCCGGGCTCGGTGGAGTCGGTCACGATCGAGAAGATCTGCTTGCGCACCTGCTCGCGCGGGCTGAACAGGCCGATCACGTTGTCGTAGCTCTTGCTCATTTTCCGGCCGTCCAGGCCGGGCAGCAGGGCCACCGACTCGTCGATCTGCGCCTCGGGCAGCACCAGGTGCTCGCCATAGAGGTGGTTGAAGCTCTGCGCCATGTCGCGCGCCATCTCGATGTGCTGCACCTGGTCGCGCCCGACCGGGATGCGGTGGGCCTTGAACATCAGGATGTCGGCGCCCATCAGCACCGGGTACATGAACAGGCCCATGGTGACGTCGGCGTCGACGTCGACGCCGGCGGCCACGTTCTTGTCCACCTGCGCCTTGTAGGCGTGGGCGCGATTGAGCACGCCCTTGCCGGTGACGCAGGTGAGCAGCCAGGTGAGTTCGGTGACCTCGGGTATGTCCGACTGGCGGTAGAAGAACACCTGCTCGGGGTCCAGCCCCGCGGCCAGCCAGCAGGCCGCGATCTCCAGCGTGGAGCGCTGGATGCGCGCCGGCTCGTCGCACTTGATCAGCGCGTGGTAGTCGGCGAGGAAGTAGAAGTTCTCGGTGCCCGGGCGGCGGCTCGCCTGCA
>NZ_DASSVG010000205.1:0-4831 GCF_035706265.1 Ramlibacter sp.
TGCACCGCCCGCACCAGCTCGCGTGTCTCGTACACGTAGAACTCCATCCGGTCCAGCTCGCGCAGCAGGTCGTTGGGGAATTCGATGTCGGCCTTGTCGATCTCGTCGATCAGCAGCGCCACCGGCTGGTCGGCCGTGAAGGCCTGCCACAGCACGCCCTTGACGATGTAGTTGTGGATGTCCTTCACGCGCTGGTCGCCCAGCTGCGAATCGCGCAGGCGGCTGACCGCGTCGTATTCGTACAGGCCCTGCTGCGCCTTGGTGGTGGACTTGATGTGCCACTGCAGCAGCGGCATGTGCAGCGCCTCCGCCACCTCCTCGGCCAGCATGGTCTTGTTGGTGCCGGGCTCGCTCTTGACCAGCAGCGGGCGCTTCAACGTGATGGATGCATTCACGGCCAGCATCAGGTCCTGCGTGGCGACGTAGTTCTGGGAGCCTTGGAACTTCATGGAGGAAGGGGAGTGGGAAGGGCGCTGAAGAGGGCCCCTTATAATCGACGGTTGATCCTAAGGAGCTGACCTTCGTCAGATTGTGCGCGCAAAATGAAAAATCTGTTGACCACGGTTTTCGCCCTGTCTGTCGCTTGCGTGACCTCGCTGGCCCAGGCGCAGATCCCGGCCGGGCCCGCGGCTGATGCCGCTCCCGCAGCGGCCCCGGCAGCGAAGGCCGCCACGCCGGCCAGCCCGAAGTCGCTCGAAGCCAAGACGGCGATGTGCTTCGGCTGCCACAACATCAAGGGCTACCAGGCGAGCTTCCCCGAGGTGTACAAGGTTCCCATGATCGCCGGCCAGAGCGCCAAGTACATCGCCGCGGCGCTCCACGCGTACAAGACGGGCGACCGCAAGCACCCGACGATGCGCGGCATCGCCGAGACGCTGACCGAGCAGGACATCACGGACATCGCCGCCTTCTACGAAAAGCTGGGCTCCGAGGAGCGCAAGGCCGCCCCCGAGAAGGCAAGCCGCGAGCCGAACGCGCAGGTCGCGGGCCTGCTCCAGAAGGCCAACTGCGCGTCCTGCCACGGCGCCAACTTCTCCAAGCCGATCGATCCGAGCTACCCGAAGATCGCCGGCCAGCACCCCGACTACCTGTTCAGCGCGCTGAAGGCCTACAAGACGGACAACAATCCCGCCGTCGGCCGCAACAACGGCATCATGGGCGCCATCGCCAAGCAGTTCTCCAACGCCGAACTGAAGGCGATCGCGCAGTACGTCGGCTCGCTCGATGGCGAGGTGGCGACGGTGCCGGAGCCGCGCTTCCATCGGCACTGATCCCGCATGAAAGAACGGCCCTTCGGGGCCGTTTTTCTTGCGTCACCCCGTACGCGGGGACCCAGGCGCGCGCAGCGCGAGGTCAGCGCGTCGCCCGCCGCTGCACGCACTCCACGTACGCCTGGCCGTCCGGCGGCCGGCCGGCGCGCTGGCTTTCCCACAGCATCTGCCCCAGGCATTCCATCGCCTCGTGGTGCGCATCGTGCAGTGAGTTGCGCCGCGCCGCCAGCAGTTCCACCGCCTGCCGGATGCCGCGCGGCTGGTCGATCGAGCACTGCTCGCTGATCGACAGGTGCATCGAAAGATGCAGGAACGGGTTGCCCTGCCCGCCCGAGCCGTCGTAGACCCGCGCCACCGCCGCCTCGGCATCCTCCATGTCGGGTTCGTACTCCGGGTGTTCCTTGAGCCACTCGCTGGCGAGCGTCTCCAGCGCATCCAGCAGCTCGCCGGCGCGCGCCTTGGCGTGCACGCTGCAGAAGAAGCGGCGCACGTCTTCCTGGGACGGGTTGAACATGCTTTCAGGTTAGCACGCCAACGCGGCGGCGCCACGGCCGAGTGCTGGAAACCCCCCAGACACCGACCGTCCGGCCCCCGGCAGAATGGTCCGCGCCCCGCCGCGGGCCCGCGGCTGGAGTGTCAACACTACGGAGACAAGCATGAAGTTCCTCAGGACCATCTTGCTGGGCCTGCTGGCCACCCTTGCGGTGGCCTTCGGCGCGCAGGCCCAGAACATCTCGATCGCCACCGGCGGCACAGGCGGCGTGTACTACCCGATGGGGGGCGGCCTGGCCGCGGTGCTCTCCAAGTACGTGCCCGGCATGCAGGCCACCGCCGAAGTCACCGGCGGCTCGGTCGACAACCTCAAGCTGATCGGCAGCGGCAAGCCCTACGTGGCCTTCAGCATGAGCGACGCCGCGCAGGACGCCTACAAGGGCGAGGACAAGTTCAAGAGCAACAAGGTGCCCGTGCGCACGCTGATGGTGCTGTACCCGAACCGCATGCACGTGGTCACCGTGGAGGGCAAGGGCATCGCCAAGTTCGGCGACCTGAAGGGCAAGCGCGTCTCCACCGGCTCGCCCGGCAGCGCCACCGAGGTGATGGCCTTCCGCCTGATCGAGGCCGCCGGCCTGGACAAGGACAAGGACATGAAGCGCGAGCGCCTCGGTGTCGCCGAATCCGTCAACGCGCTGAAGGACGGCAAGATCGACGCCTTCTTCTGGGTCGGTGGACTGCCCACCGCCGCCGTCTCCGACCTGGCCAACACGCCCGGCAACCACATCAAGCTGGTCGACCACGCGGAGCTGGTACCGGCGATGAACAAGAAGTACGGCAACCTGTACGTGCAGGACGTGATCCCCAAGAGCGTCTACAAGGGCATGGAGGCCGACAACCACCAGGCCACGGTGCAGAACATCCTGGTCGCCAACGAGAGCATGGACGAGAAGACGGCCTACAACATCGTGAAGGCGGTGTTCGACCACAAGCCGGAGATCGTCGCGGTGCACAAGGAGGCCGAGAACTTCAAGCTGGAGAACCAGAAGAAGGACGCCAGCCCGATCCCGTGGCATCCGGGGGCCGTCAAGTACTTCGCCGAAAAAGGCATCAAGCTGAACTGATGCCACGATGAGCGCGAACGAACACCAGGCGGAGCGGGCGCAGCTGAGCGCCGACATCGACGCAGCGGCGCTGCAGAAGGCCGAGGAGTACATCGAGCAGGAGGAGGGCGCGGCGAACAAGCTGAAAGGCTGGCTCGGCGTGTTCGTCACCCTGGTGGCGGTGGCGATGTCGGTCTTCCACCTGTACACCGCCTACGCGATCGTGCCGACGCAGACGCTGCGGCCGATCCACGTCTCGTTCGTGCTGTTCCTGGTGTTCCTGGTGTTCCCGGTGGCGTCGCGCTGGCGCCACCGCGTGATGTGGTGGGACTGGCTGGCCGCGCTGCTCGCCATCGCCCTGACCGTCTATGCCATCCAGGGCGGCGACGACTTCACCGACCGCAACACCTCTCCGCTGGCCTGGGACATCGCCTTCGGCATCGCACTGATCGTGCTGGTGCTGGAGGCGATGCGCCGCACCTCCGGCTGGGTGATGCCGGTGGTCTGCATCGCCTTCCTCGCCTATGCGCTGTTCGGCCCCTGGCTGCCCGCACCCTGGACGCACAAGGGCTATGAGGTCGGCCGGCTGGTCGGCGTGATGTACATGACGCTGGAGGGCATCTTCGGCACCGCCGTCGACGTCTCGTCCTCGCTGATCATCCTGTTCACCATCTTCGGCGCCTTCCTGCAGTACTCGGGCGCCGGCAAGTTCTACCTCGACTTCTCCTTCTCCGCCATGGGCGGCAAGCCCACCGGCGCCGGCCGCACGGTGGTGCTCGCCTCCTTCCTGCTGGGGGGGCCTTCGGGCTCGGGCGTCGCGACGACCGTCACGCTCGGTTCGGTGGCGTACCCCATGCTGCGCAAGGTGGGCTACGAGAAGAACGCCGCGGGCGGCCTGCTCGCCGCCGGCGGCCTGGGCGCGATCATCTCGCCGCCGGTGCTGGGCGCCGCGGCCTTCCTGATCGCCGAATTCCTCAAGATCTCCTACCTGGATGTGCTGCTGATGGCGTGCATCCCGACGGTGCTGTTCTACTTCGCGCTGTTCCTGATGGTGGAGATCGACGCGCGGAAGTTCGGCATGCACGCCACCGTGTTCGAGAAGGTGGACACCGTCTGGCACCTCACGCGCCGCTACTGGTTCCACTTCCTCTCGCTGGTGTCGATCGTCGCCTTCATGCTGTGGGGCTTCTCGCCGGTGCTGTCGGTGTTCTGGGCCACCGTGGTCTCGGGCCTCACCAGCCTGCTGCGCCGCGACACGGCACTGATCCCCTACGACACCTTCCGCGGCCCCGGCATCGGCCGCAAGCTGTGGAACTCGCCCTTCATGAAGGCCATGGAAGGTGGTTCGGTCGGCGTGCTGAACGTGGCTGCCACCTGCGCCGGCGCCGGCATCATCGTCGGCGTGGTCACGCTCACCGGCCTGGGCCTGAAGTTCAGCCAGATCGTGATCGACTACGCCGGCGGCTCGCTGCTGCTGACGGCGATCTTCACCTCGCTCGTGGTGTGGATCATCGGGCTGGCGGTGCCGGTGACGGCCTCCTACATCATCTGCGCCGTGATCGCCGCGCCGGCCCTGATCAAGCTGGGCGTGCCGGAGTTCGCGGCCCACATGTTCATCTTCTACTACGCGGTGCTGTCGGAGGTGTCGCCGCCCACGGCGCTGTCGCCCTTTGCTGCCGCGGCGATCACGGGGGGCGATCCGTACAAGACCACGCTGCAGTGCTGGAAGTACACGGTGCCCGCCTTCCTGGTGCCCTTCATGTTCGTGCTCGATGCGAGCGGCCAGGGCCTGCTGCTGATGGGGTCGACCAAGGCGCTGGCCAGCGCCAACTGGTGGTCCATCGCGGAGGTGACGCTCACCTGCGGGCTCGGCATCGCCGCCCTGGCAGCCGGCTTCCAGGGCTGGGCGCTGCGCAGGACGACGCGGGTGGAGCGCACCCTGCTGCTGGTGGCCGGCGTGCTGCT
>NZ_DASSVG010000206.1:0-2699 GCF_035706265.1 Ramlibacter sp.
TGTCTCTCTCCGGGGAATCAGACGCGGTGGAAATCGAAGGCGGCGCGCTCGCCCTTGCCGTACACCTTCAGGGCGCCCTTGTCGCCGACGGCGTTGGGGCGCTGGAAGATCCAGTTCTGCCAGGCCGTGAGGCGGCCGAAGATGCGCGTGAACATGGTCTCGGGGCCGTTGAAGCGCAGGTTGGCCTCCATGCCGGTGAGCGCATCGGGGTTCATGGCCACGCGCTCCTCGATCGCGAGGCGCGTCTCGTCCGGCCAGTCGATGTCGTCCGGCGCGCTGGTCACCAGGCCCAGCGCGAGCGCTTCGTTGCCATCGAGCGGCTGGCCGGCGCGCTCGCGCACGGCGTTCATCGCGCCGGCTTCCTCGTAGAAGCGGCGGCCCAGGCGGCTCTGGCCGGTGGCCATCGGATAGAGACCGAAGTTCGTCTCGCCCACCTCGATGCGCGGGGCGGCGGACGTGTCGGACGGCAGCGTGAGCTGGTAGCTGCGGTCGCAGGCCAGGGCCAGCTCCAGGAAGCTGCCCGCGAAGCAGGAGCCCGGCTCGATCAGTGCGAACAGGCTGCGGCTGGAGACGTCGAGGCGGCTGAAGGTGCGGCGCAGGTACCCGATCGTCTCGCGCACCAGCCAGTGCTTCTGGTTGGCCAGCAGCGCGGCATCCATGGATTTCACCGCGGAGGCGTTGCCTTGCGTCTTGAGCAGCCAGGTGCCGATCTCCAGCTCGTTGGTGCGCATGGAGAGGATCGCGTCCTCCAGCTGGCGCGCCAGCGCGAGCGGATACCACTGGTCGCCGGCGGCTTCGATGGCGGCGGGGTCGCTTTCCACCGGCGACTGCGGCGCCTGCACCGTGAAGGTGGCGACCCGCTTGGCCCGGTCGATCTCCACCGTGACGTACGGGTAGCGCAGCGCGTCGGCTTCGATCGTGCGCTGCAGGGGCGTAAGCGTCACGCCCTTGGCGTTGGCCGGCCGGTCGCTGGTCGCCGCAAGTTCCAGGGCGCGCTCCTGCACCCGGGCGGCGAAGCGGTTCGGCTTCACGATCTCGTCGACCAGCCGCCAGTCCACCGCCTTCTGCCCGCGCACGCCTTCGGCAGTGGTGCAGAAGATGTCAGCCAGGTCGTGGCGCACGTGGCGCTTGTCGGTCACCCGCGTGAGGCCGCCGGTGCCGGGCAGCACGCCCAGCAGCGGCACCTCCGGCAGGCTCACGGCGCTGTTGCGGTCGTCCACCAGGATGATCTCGTCGCAGGCCAGCGCGAGCTCGTAGCCGCCGCCCGCGCAGGCGCCGTTCACCGCAGCCAGGAACTTCAGGCCGCTGTGCTGCGAGGAGTCCTCGATGCCGTTGCGCGTCTCGTTGGTGAACTTGCAGAAGTTCACCTTCCAGGCATGGCTGGAGACGCCCAGCATGAAGATGTTGGCGCCGGAGCAGAACACCTTCTCCTTTGCGCTGGTGAGGATCACCGCGCGCACCTCCGGATGCTCGAAGCGGATGCGGTTGAGTGCGTCGTTCAGCTCGATGTCGACGCCGAGGTCGTAGCTATTGAGCTTGAGCTTGTAGCCGGGGCGCAGGCCGCCGTTCTCGTCGAAGTCGGCCACCAGCCGGGCGACCGGGCCGTCGAATCCGAGTTTCCAGTGGCGGTACTGGCCGGGGTGCGTCTGGTAGTCGACGGGCGCGGGCGTGGCAGTCTGGGTCAAGGGGCTCTCCGGTGAATGCACTTAGCTGCGTGTGATCTGCGTCAATAACACGCATCATAGTGCATATGCCTGCCGGCCCGCAAGAACGGAAATGCCTAGGGTTTTCCCTTGATCTGCAGCGCCCGGCGGACCATCGTGCGCAGGGCCAGGAAGGTTTCGTCCAGCGGCCGGGCGCTCGTGTCCAGGTGCATTTCGGCCTTGGCGTAGAACGGGCCGCGATGCGCGAGGATGCCCTTGAGGTCCTCCATCGCCTCCTCGTTCCCCGCCATCGGCCGCAGGTCGCCTTGCGCCGCCACCCGGCTCATGTGGTCCTCGGGGTGCGCCTTCAGCCACACCGTGGTGCAGTGGGACAGCAGCAGGTTGAAGGTCGCCGGCTCCGCCACCAGGCCACCGGGAATGGCGATCACGGCCTCGGGATAGAGCTGGATCGTCTCCTCCACCGCCCGGCGCTCGTAGCGCCGATAGGCGTTCTGGCCGTAGAGGGACTGGATCTCGCTGATCGAGCAACCGGCGAACTGCTCGATCTCGCGGCTCAACTCCAGGAAGGGGAAGCCCAGGTCCTCGGCGAGCATCTGGCCCAGGGTGCTCTTGCCGGCGCCGCGCAGGCCGATCAGCGCGATGCGCGGCGGGCGCGCCTCGGCCCGCGGGCTGCCGGCGCCCACGATCGGAGCGATGGCCTCGCGCACCTGGCGCAGCGTGGCTTCGTCCTGGTGCTCCAGCAGCTCGCGGATCAGGAGCCGCTCGGGCGAAGGCGCCTCGTCGGCCAGCAACTCCGCCGGGGTGGACTGCAGTGCCTGCGCCACCTGCAGCAGGATCAGCACGGAGGCGTTGCCGACCCCCAGTTCGAGGTTCGCCAGGTGGCGCTCGGAAACGCCCGCTTTCGCCGCGAGTTCCTTGCGCGTCATGCCGCGGCCGCTGCGCAGCGAGCGCACGCGCTCGCCCAGGCGCACCAGGAAAGGATGCTTTTCGATGAACTCGCCGGCGACGGGCGGCGGGCCGCCGGCGCCGCTGCCC
>NZ_DASSVG010000207.1:0-12292 GCF_035706265.1 Ramlibacter sp.
TGTGCGGCGTGGCCGCGGCCGCCTGGCCGCAAGGATTGCCGGGCGCGGAGGGCACCAGCGCGAGGGCCGCCGGCTGCTGGCGCGCGCCGTTGCCGTTGCCGGCCGCCTGCGCGGCGCCGTTGCCGCCGCGGCCCAGGTCCAGCACGTGGACCGCCATGCCGTCTTCCTTGATCCGCTGGTGGCCCGCCGTCACGACCATGTCGCCGGGGTTCAGGCCTTCGGTGATCTCCACCTTGCCCGGCTGGCGCAGGCCGACCTTCACCTCCACGCGGTGGGCGATGCGCGTCTCGGCATCGGGGCCGGGCGCGAGCCGGTACACGTACTGGCGGCCGCCTTGCGGCACGATCGCCTCCTCGGGCACCACGCGGGCATCGTCGCGCACGCCGAACACCGGCGTCACGCGCGCGAACATGCCGGGGCGCAACTCCATCCTGCGGTTGTCGATGCAGCCGCGCACGCCCACCGAGCGGCCGTTGGCGTCCAGCAGCGGGTCCACCGCCTGGATCAGGGCGCTGAAGCGGCGCCCGGGCAGCGCGTCGAAGTCCACCAGCGCGAGCTGGCCGGGGCGCACCTTGGCCTGGTAGCGCTCGGGCAAGCGGAAGTCCACGTACATCGCGTCGAGGTCCTCGATGTTCACGATGTCCGCGCCGTCCTTCAGGTAGTCGCCCACGCTGATGTTGCGGATGCCGGCCACGCCGTCGAAGGGGGCGACGATCTTCAGCCGCGCCAGCGTGGCCTGGGCCAGGGCCAGCTTGGCCTCGGCCACCTGCAGGTTGGCGGCGCTCTCGTCCACCGCGCGCTGGGCGATGAACTTCTCCTCCACCAGCTCCTGGTTGCGCTTGTGGTTGGCGCGGGCGATGGAGAGCTCCGCCTCGGCCTGCTTCACCTGCGCCAGCGGCAGCTGGTCGTCCAACTGCACCAGCAGCTGGCCGCGGCGCACGCGGTCGGCGTCGCGGAAGTTGATCCTGGTGACGCGGCCCGACACCTCGGGCCGCAGGATGACGCTCTGGCGCGAACGCAGGCTGCCCACCGCCGAAGCGTCGTCGGTGATGCGCTGGGTCTCGACCTGCGCGACTTCCACCACCGGCGCGCGCGCCGTGCCGTGTGCCGCCGCCTCGGGCCCGGCGGCGCCCCCGCTGGCGCGCCCCGGCGCCGCAGCCTGGGCAGCCGGTTCCTTGGGCCGCTGGGGCTGCTGTTGGTACCACCACGCAGCCCCGGAGGCTGCCGCGATCACGACTGCCGCGACCGCGGTATGGATGGACTTCAATGCCATGTAAGCTGATCCGTCGAAAATACTGATGCGCGCGAGCGCTGCCACCCTGGCGGCGGCGAACGACGCAATGTAACAGCCCGTGCGCTGCTCAGCATCGGCACCAGCCCTGAGACCCCCTCGCAAAGGGCCCCGTTCGGCACCTTTACCTTGGATTTACACACGACGCGACCAGCGGTCAGCGCCGCTGCACGCTCTGCACCCCGAGGTTCGCCAGCGCGTCGGCGCGCTCGTTGCCCGGATGGCCGTTGTGCCCGCGCACCCAGCGCCAGTCCACCACGTGGCCGGACTTCGTGATCAGTTCGTCGAGGCGCTGCCAGAGTTCCTGGTTCTTCACCGGCTGCTTGCTGGCCGTCTTCCAGCCCTTGGCCTTCCACCCCGGCAGCCATTCGGTGATGCCTTTCAGCACGTACTGGCTGTCCAGGTAGAGCGTGACGGCGCACGGGCGCTTGAGCGCCTCCAGCGCCTGGATCACCGCCATCAGCTCCATGCGGTTGTTGGTGGTGCTGGCCTCGCCGCCATACATCTCCTTCTGGTTGGAGCCGGAGCGCAGCAGCACGCCCCAGCCGCCCGGACCGGGATTGCCCTTGCAGGCCCCGTCCGTGTAGATCTCGACGTGGTTCATTCGATGGGTGTGGGTTGCCGCCGTTCGCGGCGGCTGCGGTTGGCCACCGGCACGGGGGCGGCGGCCAGGCGCTTGGCGCGCTTCCACGCGGGGCCGATCAACCGGGCCCCGCGCACGCGCTTGACGGCGACGATGAAATAGGCGGCGCCGAAGATCGGCCACGAGCGCTCGCCGATGGGATCCATCCAGGCGAAGCGGTCGAGCCACTTCTCGCTGGACAGGGCCGGGCGCCAGCAGCCGAAGCTGCTGGTCTCGACCTCGAAACTCAGGAGGCGCAGCCAGTCGCGCAGGCGCCAGTAGCCGATGAAGTCACCGGCATCGGGCAGGTACAGCTCGCCGAACCCGAGCCGCCGATAGAGATGGGCGCGCCGCTGGCGCAGGCCCCACAGGCTGGCGGGATTGAGGCAGCAGATCACCGCCTTGCCTTCCGGCACCAGCACCCGCTCCACCTCGCGCAGGGTGGCGTGCGGATCGACGTTCAGTTCCAGCGAGTGCGGCAGCACCACCAGGTCGAGGCTGTTCTCCTCGAAGGGCAGCGCGCTGAAGTTGGCGACGATGTCCGGCTTCACCGGCCCCTGCACGGCGCGCGCCTCGCTCAGGGCGAGCCACTTGTGCGGCATGCGATTGGCCCGCAGGGCATCGAGTTCGGGCAGCCCCACCTGCAGCGCGTGGTAACCAAAGATGTCGGCGACGGCGCGATCGAACTCGGCCCGCTCCCACGCCAGCAGATACCGGCCGGGAGGGGTTTCGAACCATTGCTGCATTCCTATAATCGCGTCGCTCATGAACTTGATCCCGCTGCCCGCCTTCCAGGACAACTACCTGTGGCTGCTGCACGACGGACAGCGGGCGCTGGTCGTCGACCCAGGCGACGCCGACCCGGTGCGGAATTTCCTCACGGAGCGCGGCCTGCAACTGGAAGCGATTCTAGTCACGCATCACCACGCCGATCACATCGGCGGCCTCGACGCGCTGCGCGATGCCACCGGCGCGCGCGTCTACGGGCCCGCGCGCGAACGCATCCCCGGGCCGCTGCAGCGCCTGGCCGAAGGCGACCGCATCGAGGTTCTGGGGCTGCCGTTCGAGGTGCTCGATGTGCCGGGCCACACGGCAGGCCACATCGCCTACTTCTGCCCGGAGTTCGAAGGCGCGCCGCTCCTGTTCTGCGGCGACACGCTGTTTTCCGGCGGCTGCGGGCGCCTGTTCGAGGGCACGCCGGCGCAGATGCTGCAGTCGCTCGAGAAGCTCGCCACGCTGCCCGGCGCCACCCGCGTGTGCTGCACGCACGAATACACCCTCTCGAACCTGAAATTTGCCACAGCGGTCGAGCCTGGCAACACGCAACTGAGCCATTACCGGCAACAATGCGAGCAGAGGCGCTCGCAGGGCGAGCCCACGCTGCCTTCCAGCATCGCCCTGGAGCGCAGCATCAATCCTTTCCTGCGCACCGGCGTCGCGGCCGTGGCGCGGGCCGCCCACGATCACGACGGGGCGAACGAAGCAGACCCCGTCGCCGTGTTCGCGACGCTGCGCCAATGGAAGAACGGGTTCCGATGAAGAAGTACTCCCTGCTCGCCCTCGCCGCCCTGCTGGCCCTCGCCGGCTGCGCCACCACCTCCGGCCCGGCGCCGGTCGCGAGCCGCGAGGCCGGCGCGGCGAACCCGCAGCCGTCGGAGGGCGTCGCCCGGGCCGCCGAGCCGCAGCCCGCGGTGCCGGCCGTGATCCCCTCGGGCCCGCTCTCGGCGATCCAGGCCGCCGACGTGGCTTCGCTGCCGGTGGCCGCACTGGAGCCGCCGCCGGACCTGTGGTCGCGCATCCGCTCCGGCTTCCGCATGCCGAACCTGGAGAACGACCTGGTGCGGCAGCAGGAGCAGTGGTACGCATCGCGGCCCGACTACCTGCAGCGCATGACGGACCGCTCGCGCAAGTACCTGTTCCACATCGTCGAGGAACTGGAGCGCCGGCAGATGCCCACCGAGCTGGCGCTGCTGCCCTTCATCGAGAGCGCGTTCAACCCGCAGGCCGTCTCCAGCGCGCGCGCCGCCGGCATGTGGCAGTTCATGCCCGGCACCGGCAAGGACTTCGACCTCAAGCAGAACTTCTTCCGCGACGACCGCCGCTCGGTGCTGGAGTCCACCCGCGCCGCGCTGGACTACCTGCAGAAGCTGCACGGCATGTTCGGCGACTGGCACCTGGCGCTGGCCGCCTACAACTGGGGCGAAGGCAACGTGAGCCGCGCCATCCAGCGCAACCAGCGTGCCGGCCTGGGCACCGGCTACACCGACCTGCGGATGCCCGACGAGACGCGCAACTACGTCCCGAAGCTGCAGGCGGTGAAGAACATCGTCACCAGCCCGGAGCAGTTCAGCGCCGACCTGCCCCTGATCGACAACCACCCCTACTTCCAGAGCGTCACGCTGCAGCGCGACATGGACGTCGAACTCGCCGCCCGCCTCGCCGACGTGCAGCTGGAGGACTTCAAGGCGCTCAACCCGCAGCTCAATCGGCCCGTGATCCTGGCCGCCGGCACGCCGGAGATCCTGCTGCCCTGGGACAACGCCACCATCTTCAAGCGCAACTTCGAGGCCCACAGCGAAGGCAAGTACGCTTCCTGGACGGCCTGGACCGCCCCTTCCACCATGAGCGTGGCCGACGCCGCGCGCCGGGTGGGCATGAGCGAAGGCGACCTGCGCAGCGTCAACAGCATCCCGCCGCGCATGCTGATCAAGGCCGGCTCGGTGCTGATCGTGCCGCGCCGCAGCGCCAGCCAGAGCGACGTGCCGGACCACGTGGCCGACAACGGCCAGCTGAGCCTCGCGCCCGAGGTCGTCACGCGCCGCACGGTGGTCAAGGCCCGCCGGCACGATTCCGTCGCCACCATCGCGCACCGCTACAAGCTCAGCCCCGCGCAGGTCGCGCAATGGAACCACCTTTCCGCCTCGGCGGCACTCAAGCCGGGGCAGCACGTGGTGCTGCACCTGCCGGTGCGCAGCACGGCGCGGGCCGCGGTGCGGGTGCCGGGCAAGGCGGTGGTGCGCACCTCCACGCGGCAGGCGCCGGCGAAAGCCCAGAAGAAGCATGCGGCGCCCCACCGCAGTGCCGCGCCGGCCAAGAAGAAGAAGCGCCGCTGAGGCAGCAACGGCGCGTCGAGGCAGCGGCACGTGCACGCCGCGTGAAGCGCGGTGTCAGCGCGTAACGCCCTCGTCCTCGCGCAGGACGGCTCCGACGGCGGCTGACGCCGCAGGCTGATGCCGTGCGCGTCGCCAGGGCCCGACAGTGCGGCTATTCCTCAATCACAAGGAGTCTCCGCATGCAAGGCAAATCGCTTCTGGCCGCGGCCTTCGCCGCCGCGCTGATGGGTTTCGGCGCCGCCGCCCAGGCGCAGTACAACGCCATCGTTTCCGTCGCGCCTCCACCGCCGCGGCATGAAGTCATTCCCGCCCCGCGCGAGGGCTGGGTCTGGGCCCCGGGGCACTACGAATTGCGCGGCAACGACTACGTCTGGATGGAAGGCCACTGGCTGCGCGAGCGCGTGGGCTACGAGTACCGCGAGCCGCGCTGGGTGCAGCGCGCCGACGGCAGCTGGGTGTTCGTGGGCAACAACTGGGAACGGGTGGAGCGCCACGCCCGCGCCCGCGGCCGCGACTGGGACGGCGACGGCATCCCGGACCGGCGCGACCGCTTCCCGCGCAACCCGAACCGCAGCTGACGCGCTTCACCGCACACCAAGGCCCTTCGGGGCCTTTTTTTTTTTGCTGCCGTCGCCCTTTCTGCTTAGGACCCGTCCGACGCGCTTAACAGCCGCCTGCTTCCTTGGCGCTGCCGCCCGCTCTCCCAAGCTGGAGGCATCCACTCTCAAAACGGAGGATCCGATATGCGCAACAAGAGTCTCATGGGCACCCTCGTGGCCGTTTCGCTGCTGACGTTCGGTGCGGCCTCGCACGCTGCCACCGCCGTCAATGCCCGCGGCGACCTGGACCGGGACGGCATCCAGAACCGCTACGACCGCGACCGCGACGGCGACGGGATTGCCAACAAGAGCGATCCGAATCCCAACATCTACAACCGCACGCGCGTGGTCCGCGGCCACGACCTGGACCGTGACGGCATCGCCGACCGCAGCGACCGCGACCGCGACGGCGACGGCATCCCCAATGCCCGCGATCCGCATCCGAACCGGCCCGATGTGCGCCGCATCGCCCGCAACGGTCCCTGGGGCGACCTCGATCGCGACGGCATCCTGAACCGCTACGACCGCGACCGCGACGGCGACGGCGTGCGCAACGGCCGCGACCGCTTCCCGGACAACCGCCGCCGCGCGTGATGCCCTAGAGCTTTTCCGTCTCGCCCTGCCGCGGCTGCCACTTCATCAGCCGCCGCTCGATGCGCCCCACCAGCGCATCGAGCAGCAGGGCGAAGGCCGTGAGCACCACGATGCCGGCGAACACCGTGTTGACATCGAAGGTGCCCTCGGCCTGCAGGATCAGGTAGCCGACGCCGCGCGCCGAGCCGAGGTACTCCCCCACCACCGCGCCCACGAAGGCCAGCCCCACCGAGGTGTGCAGGCTGGAGAAGACCCAGCTCGTCGCGCTGGGCAGGTACACCGTCTGCAGCAGCTGCTGGCGGCTCGCGCCCAGCATGCGCGCGTTGGCCAGCACCACCGGGCTCACCTCGCGCACGCCCTGGTAGACGTTGAAGAACACGATGAAGAACACCAGCGTGACGGCCAGCGCCACCTTGCTCCAGATGCCCAGCCCGAACCACAGCGCGAAGATCGGCGCCAGGATCACCCGCGGCATCGAGTTCAGGCCCTTGATGTAGGGGTCCAGGATCGCGCTGGCCGTCGGCGCCAGCGCCAGCCACAGGCCCACCGCGAGCCCCAGCACGGTGCCGATCGCGAACGCGAGCACCGTCTCCAGCAGCGTCACGCCGAGGTGCACGTAGATGTCGGCGCGCCCGGGCAGCCCCTCGGGGAACAGCGCGTTCGCGCCCACGTCGACGGGCAGGAACCAGGACCAGACGCGCCCTGCCACCTTCACGGGCTCGCCGAGGAAGAACGCGGTCTGCGGGTTGCGCGCGAGCAGGTGCCACAGCACCAGCACCGCAATCAGCACGCCGACTTGCCACAGCCGCAAGGCGCGCGTGCTCATGCCACCTGCCTCAGTTGCTGCGCGTAGCCCTTGAGGACTTCCTCGCGCAGCACCGACCAGATGCGCCCGTGCAGTTCCACGAAGCGCGCGTCGGTGCGCACCTCCGCGACGTCGCGCGGGCGCGGCAGGTCGATCGCGAACTCGCCGATCGGATGCGTGGCGGGGCCGGCAGAGAGCACGACTACGCGGTCGCTCATCGCGATGGCCTCGTCGAGGTCGTGGGTGATGAACAGCACCGCCTTCTTCCGCGCGGCCCAGAGCGCCAGCACCTCGTTTTCCATCAGCTGGCGGGTCTGGATGTCCAGCGCGCTGAAGGGCTCGTCCATCAGGATGATGTCGGGATCGAGCGCCAGCGTCTGCGCCAGCGCCGTGCGCTTGCGCATGCCGCCCGAGAGCTGGTGCGGATAGCGGTCGCCGAAGCCGGCGAGGCCCACGCGCGCCAGCCAGGCCTCGGCCTGCGCGCGCGCCTCCGCCTCGGCCAGGCCGCGGTACTGCAGGCCCACCATCACGTTGGCGAGCGCGCTGCGCCAGGGCATCAGCGCATCGGCCTGGAACATGTAGCCGGCGCGCCGGTTGATGCCGGCCAACGGCTGGCCGAATACGCGCACTTCACCGGCCGAGGGCGCCAGCAGCCCCGCGGCGACGTTCAGCAGCGTGGACTTGCCGCAGCCCGTGGGCCCCACCACGGAGACGAATTCGCCGGCGCCGACGGCCAGCGTGGTGCGCGCCACCGCCGTATAGCCCTGGCCCGCCGCCTCGCGGGCGCGGAAGGTGACGCTGATGTCGTGGAGCTCGAGGGCGCGCGCAGCCGGGGCGGCGGCCGTGCTCACGCCTTGTACTTTTCCTTCGCGCGGCGGGCGAACTCGTTGGTGAAGGTCTTGGCCAGGTCGATCTTCTCCGGCTTGACCGCCGGATCGAAGCTCGCCAGCGCCTTCAGCGCCGTGCGCGCGCCCTCCTCCGGCAGGACGCCGTCGAGGGCCAGCGCCTCGCGCACCTTGTTGAAGGAGGCGAGGTACAGCGCGCGGTCGCCGAGCAGGTAGCTCTCGGGCACCGTCTTGATGATGTCGCTCGGGCCGGCCGTCTGCAGCCACTTGAGGCCGCGCACGATCGCGTTGGCCAGCGCCTGGCAGGTGGCCGGATGCGTCTTGACGAATTCGCCGTGGGTGTAGAAGCAGGCGGCCGGCATGGGGCCGCCGAACACCTCCTGCGTGCCCTTGAGCGTGCGCGTGTCGCTGATGATGCGCACGTCGCCTTTCTGCTCCAGCATCGTCATCACGGGATCGATGTTGCTCATGGCATCGATCTGGCCGGAACGCAGCGCCGCCAGCGCGCCCGCCGACGTGCCCACGCCGACGTAGCTCACCTCGCTGGCCTTGATGCCGGCGCGCGAGAGCACCAGGTTGGCGACCATGTTGGTGGAGGAGCCCGGCGCGGTAACGCCGATCTTCTTGCCGCGCAGGTCCGCCACGCCCTTGTAGTTGGGAAGCGACTTGGTGGAGACGCCGATCGCGATCTGCGGCGCCCGGCCCATCAGCACGATCGACTGGATGAACTGGTTCTTGGCCTGCATGTTGATCGTGTGCTCGTAGGCACCGCTCACCACGTCGGCCGATCCGCCCACCAGGGCCTGCAGCGCCTTGGAGCCGCCGGCGAAATCGGAGATCTCGACCTCCAGGCCTTCGGCCTTGAAGAAGCCCAGTTGCTCGGAGATGGTCAGGGGCAGGTAGTAGAAGGCGGCCTTGCCGCCCACCGCGATGGAGACCTTGCTCTTCTCCGGCCGGCCCTGGGCCCGCAGCGCCGGTGCCGCCAGCGCCGCGGCGGCGAGCAGCGTGAAGGAGCGGCGGTTCAACGGTGTCCTCTGCATGGGGATCCCTCGGCTGTCGTCATGTTCTTGTCGCCGACGAGGGTAGTGCCCGTGTGTGTGCACCGCATCAGGACCATCCCCTGCGGGAAAACACGGGGCGCGGCGGCGCGCTGTGCCGCGCCCTAGGGAGCAGGCTTACGAGCCCGGGCTGCCGCCCGGGCTGCTAGTGCCAGGCGCTCAGGAAGATGCCCAGATTGGCCAGGAAGGCCAGGGCCCAGATCGCGGAGCGCGTCGTCGGCAGGCCGGCGACGTACATCACGATGTAGATGATCCGCAGGGTGACGAACAGCACCGCCAGGATGTCCAGCCGCGTCTGCGGCGCGCCGAGCTGGTGCGCGATGATCACGGCGCCGATGAAGAAGGGCAGCGCCTCGAAGCTGTTGGCCTGCGCCGCGTCGGCGCGCGCCTGCCAGCCTTGCTGGCGCGCGAGCCAGCCGCGCGGATCGCTGTTGTCGTAGCCGCCGGCGCTCGCCGGCTTGCCGAACGCCTTGAACTTCGCGACATAGCTGCACGCATAGGGCAGCAGCACCGCGATCAGCACGCACCAGTAGGCCACGGTGAACCGTGCATACGCCATCGTCATCTGCTCCTCCGGTCCACCAGCGCATGCGCGATGGTCCCCAGGTCCACGTATTCGAGTTCGCTGCCCGCGGGGACGCCGCGGGCGAGCCTTGTGACTTTCAGTCCGCGCTGCTTCAGGGCCTCGGCGATCACGTGCGCCGTGGCTTCGCCTTCGGCGGTGAAGTTGGTGGCCAGGATCACCTCCTGCACCTCGCCGTCGGTGGCGCGCGCGAACAGCTTCTCCAGGCCGATGTCCTTCGGGCCGATGCCGTCCAGGGGGCTCAGCTTGCCCATGAGGACGAAGTACAGCCCGTTGTAGGCCTGCGTCCGCTCCACCGCCGCCTGGTCGGCCGGGGTTTCGACGACGCACAGCTTGCTGCGGTCCCGCTGGGGGCTGCGGCAGGTGGCGCACACCTCGTCTTCGGTGAAGGTGTGGCACAGGCTGCAGTGGCGGATGCGCGTGGCGGCCTGCTGCAGGGCCTGCGCGAGCACCTGGGCGCCTTCGCGGTCGTGCTGCAGCAGGTGGAAGGCCATGCGCGAGGCGGATTTCACGCCCACGCCGGGCAGGCGCCGCAGCGCCTCGACCAGGGCCTGGAGGGATGCTTCGGCCACCCTAGAAGGGCAGCTTCATGCCCGGGGGCAGGCCCGCGGTCAGCTTGCCCATCTTCTCCTGCGTGGTCTCTTCGGCCTTGCGCACCGCGGCGTTGAAGGCGGCGGCCACCAGGTCTTCCAGCATGTCCTTGTCGTCGGCCAGCAGGCTCGGATCGATGGTGACGCGCTTGACGTCGTGCTTGCAGGTCATGACGACCTTCACCAGCCCGGCGCCGGATTCGCCCGTGACCTCGATGAGGGCCAGCTCCTCCTGTGCCTTCTTGAGGTTGTCCTGCATTGCCTGGGCCTGCTTCATGAGGCCGGCCAGCTGTCCCTTGTTGAACATGATTGCGCTCTCTTCAGTGTTTCTCGACGGGCTTGATGCTGCCCGGAACGATTTTCGCCCCAAACTCGCGCTGCATCTGCTGCACGAAGGGGTCGTTGAGGATGATCTGTTCGGCCGCCTGCTGGCGGCGCGCCGCCGCGGCCGCATTGCGGCGGGCCGGGCTGTCGGTTATGGGCCCCACTTCCACCGACAGGTCCACCGCGTGGCCGGCCGCATGCAGCGCGTTGCGCAGCCGTTCGCGGGCCGCGGGCTGGTTCAGCGATTCGCGCTCGACACGCAGCATCCAGTGGCCCTCGTCGCGCGCGACGAGCTGCGCCTGCAGCGCGAGCTCGCGCACGAGCGCGGTGATCGCCTCGCGCTCGACGAGCTCCTGCACCGTGGCCTGCCAGAAGTCGCCGTCGGGCGTGGGCGTGACCGAGGGCACGCCCGAAGGGCCTTCGCGGGCGGGGTCCGGCGGGACGCAGACCGGGACGGGGACGACGTCGGTGGGGTCGGTTGCAGCGGCCGGCGAGGGGCGGGTCGCGTGCGGTCGCGGATCGACGACGGGGAGAACGTGGCCGGGCGGGACGGCGGCACGTGCAGGCGTCGGCCGCGATTCAGCGGCGGTCGCCGTTCGATCCGATGCCGCCTGGGGCCCCGCAACGCTGGGTTTCGGGCTATCGCCGCTCAGCGCCAGCCTACGAGACTCCGCCGCCTCAGCGCTGTTCGCAGGCTCCGGGCTTTTCGCCGGCTCCGGGCCGTTCGTAGGCTGGCGCTGAGCGGCGTCAGCCCGAAGCCCAGCGTTTTCCGCCCGAAGCCCAGCGCTTTCACCCCGCGCTAGAGTTTTTTTTTCCGCCGCTCCCGGCTTGAACGCCAGCAGCCGCAGCAACACCATCGTCAGCGCCGCATATTCGTCCGGCGCCAGCCCCAGCTCCGCCCGCCCGTGCAGGCAGATGCTGTAAAGAAGCTGCGTCTCGTCCGCCGGCATCGCCGCGGCGAGCCGCGCGATCGTCGCGCCTTCCTCGTCGCTCGCGTCCGCCGACTCGGGCACCGCCTGCAGCACCGCCATGCGCTGCAGGACCATGCTCATCTCCTCCAGTGCCGCCGCGGCACTCAGGCCGTGCACCCGCAGGTCTTCCGAGGTCTCGACCACCGTCTTGCCGTCGCCCTGCGCCAGCGCCTCGATCAGGCGGAACACGTGGCTGCGGTCCACGCTTCCCAACATCTGCCGCACCGCCGCCTCGCGCAGCTGCCCGCCGCCGAAGGCGATCGCCTGGTCGGTGAGCGACAGCGCGTCGCGCATCGAGCCGCGCGCGGCGCGCGCCAGCAGCCGCAGCGCCTGCGCATCGGCCGGCACGGCCTCGGCTTCCAGCACGCGCGCGAGGTGGTCCTGCACCGTCTCCGGCGCCATCGGCCGCAGGTTGAACTGCAGGCAGCGCGAAAGAACCGTCACCGGCACCTTCTGCGGATCGGTGGTCGCCAGCACGAACTTGAGGTACTCGGGCGGCTCCTCCAGCGTCTTCAGCATCGCATTGAAGGCGTGCCCCGTGAGCATGTGCACTTCGTCGATCATGAAGACCTTGAAGCGGCCCTGCACCGGCTTGTAGACCGCCTGCTCCAGCAGCGACTGGACCTCGTCGACGCCACGGTTGGAAGCCGCGTCGAGCTCCGTGTAGTCGACGAAGCGGCCCGCGTCGATGTCGGTGCAGGCCTGGCACACGCCGCAGGGCGTGGCGGTGATGCCGCCCTGCCCGTCCGGGCCCTGGCAGTTCAGCGACTTGGCGAGGATGCGCGAGACGGTCGTCTTGCCCACGCCGCGCGTGCCGGTGAAGAGGTAGGCGTGGTGCAGCCGCTGCTGCTCCAGCGCGTTCGCGAGGGCCTGCACCACGTGCTCCTGGCCGACCAT
>NZ_DASSVG010000208.1:0-4476 GCF_035706265.1 Ramlibacter sp.
GACCGTGGAGCCCTCGCGCAGGTCGAAGCCGAAGGGCAGCAGCACCCGCGCCCGGATCCGCAGGCCCTCGTCGCCCCCATAGGCCTTGAGCGAATTGGCCAGGTAGAACAGCATCTGCGCGAAGGCCAGCGTGATCATGATGAAGTACACGCCCCGCGTGCGCAGCGAGACCGCGCCGATCGCCAGTGCGGCGCAGGCCGTCACTGCGACGACCGCCAGCAAGTGCAACCCCAGCCCCTGCTGCCCCTCGCTCAGGAGCACGCCGCTCGCATACGCCCCCAGCCCCATGAACGCCGCATGCCCCAGCGACACCATGCCCGCGTACCCGAGCAGCAAATTCAGGCTGGTGGCGGCGACCGCGAACACGAGGATGCGGGTGGCGAGGCTCAGGTAGAACTCCGCGCCCGTCGCGCGCAGCAGCCAGGGCAGCGCCAGGGCCGCGAGCACGAGAACGACGATGGCGGCGCGCGCAGGCCTCATCGCCCCCGCACCGGCAGCAACCCTTGCGGCCGCCACACCAGCACCGCCGCCATCAGCACGTACACCGCGACCGAGGCGAGCGCCGGCCCGGCGGCGCTGGCCCACTGCGGCGGCAGCGACTCGCGCAGCACCTGCTGCAGCAGCGTGCGCCCCAGCGTATCCACCAGCCCCACCAGCAGCGCGCCGACCAGCGCCCCGCGCATCGAGCCGATGCCGCCGATCACCACCACCACGAAGGCGGGGATCAGGATGTTCTCGCCCATGCCCACCTGCACCGCCAGCAGCGGCCCGAGCAGCGCGCCGGCCACGGCGCACAGGGCGGCGCCGACGCCGAACACCGCCGTGAACAGCAAGGGCACGTCCACGCCCATCGCGCTGCTCATCTCGCGGTTGGACGCGCCGGCCCGCACCAGCGCGCCGAAACGCGTGCGCTGCACCAGCAGGTACAGCACGAGCGCCAGCACCAGGCCGGTGGCGATGATCACCAGCCGCCAGGCCGGATACTGGAAGCCGAGCGGCAGCGCCACCGGCTGCTCGAAGCCGGGCGGCACCGAGAGCGGCCGGTCGGTGCCGAACACCATGCGCACGCCGTCGTTCAGCACCAGGATCAGGGCGAAGGTGGCAAGCACCTGCGAGAGGTGGTCGCGCAGGTAGAGGCTGCG
The DNA here is from genome assembly GCF_035706265.1 of Ramlibacter sp. Classification (GTDB taxonomy): domain Bacteria; phylum Pseudomonadota; class Gammaproteobacteria; order Burkholderiales; family Burkholderiaceae_C; genus Ramlibacter. The sequence continues at coordinate 1,143 of NZ_DASSVG010000208.1, forward strand.
CAGCACCGTCACCTCCAGCAGCATCGCGCCGGCCGCCGTCAGCACCACCGAGCCGAGCAGGCCGAGCCAGAACGAACCGGCGAGCTGCGTGAGCCAGGCCGCCAGGAAGGCGCCCACCATGTAGAGCGAGCCGTGCGCCAGGTTGATCATGTCCATCACGCCGAACACGATCGTCAGCCCCGCGGCCAGCAGGAACAGCATCAGCCCATACTGCAGCCCGTTGAGCGCCTGCTCCAGGAACAGCGTCACTTCGGCATCTGGCACTGCTGGACGTAGGCGTCGCCGTGGGCCTTCAGGATCGGCTCGGTGAAGGACTTGTTGATCAGGCCGCCCTTGCCGTCGCTGCCCACCGTGCGCACGTAGTAGTCCTGGATCGGGTACTGGTTGGCGTTGAACTTGAAGCTGCCGCGCACCGATTCGAACCTGGCCGCGCGCAGCGCCTCGCGCATGGCGTGCGTGTCACCGAGCTTGCCCTTCACGTCGCGCACGGCGGCGTCGATCAGCCGCGCCGTGTCGTAGCCCTGCGAGGCGTAGAGCGTGGGAACGCGCTTGTATTCCTTCTCGAACTCGGCGACGAACTTCTTGTTGGCGGCGTTGGCGAGATCCGGCGACCAGTGCGCGGTGTTGAACAGGCCCGCCATCGAAGGGCCGACGGCGCCGATCACGTCCTGGTCGGCGCTGAAGCCGGGCAGCAGCAGCGTGATGTCCTTCGACAGGCCGGCGCCGACGAATTGCTTGATGAAGTTGATCCCCATGCCGCCGGGCAGGAAGATGTAGACGGCCTGCGGCTTGGCGGCGCGGATCTCCGCCAGTTCGGCCGCGTAATCGAGCTGCCCGAGCTTGGTGTAGACCTCGCCCACCACCTTGCCGGCGAAGACGCGCTTGAAGCCGGCCAGCGAATCCTTGCCGGCTTGGTAGTTGGGCGCGACGAGGTAGACGTTCTGCAGATTGCGCTGGTTGGCGAAGGCGCCGGCCGCCTCGTGGTAGGCGTCGTTGGGCCAGCTCACCGCGAAGAAGAGCGGATGGCATTCCTTGCCCGCCATCGGCGAGGGTGCCGCATTGGGGCTGAGGTAGATCACCTTGTTGTCCAGCGCCTCCGGCAGCGCGGCCAGCATGATGTTGGAGAACACCACGCCGGTCATGAAGTCGACCTTGTCGCGCTTGACGTTGCGCTCGAACAGCTGGCGCGCCACGTCGGGCTTGAACTGGTCGTCGCTCACCAGCACTTCGGCCGGCAGGCCCCCGAGCTTGCCGCCATTGAGCTTCACCGCGAGCAGGAAGCCGTCGCGGATGTCGATGCCCAGGGCGGCCGAGGGGCCGGAGAGGGTGCTGACGAAACCGACCTTCACCTTGTCGGCGGCATGCACCGAGAGGGCGGCAGCGGCGAGGGCGCAGGCGGCAAGCAGGGAACGCAGGACCATGGCACGCTCCTTCGGTCGGTTCAGACCCAGATCTGCAGGACGTAATCGAACGGCGCCTGGCTGTTGAACAGGTCCACGCGCTGCAGCCGGATGCGCAGGTTGCCGGCGTCGTCGCGCACCAGCGTGTGCCGGTAAGTGCCGCCAAAGTGGCGGATCTCGTCGCGCCGCAGCTCCATCATGTGGAAGCGCGAGCGCACCTGCAGCTGCTGCGCGTCGCCGGCCTCGATGGCGACGTGGCTCACCAGGTGGTTGGTGGCCCACAGCGGCGCCTGCGACCACGCGTTGGGATGGGTGACCCGGCCCTTGCGGATCTCCATCATCAGCTTGTCCTCGGCGAAGATCGAAGGCGAGCCTTCCCATTCGGTCTGCTCCGGCGCGATGGGCATCCAGTACACGCCGGCGTCGTCGAACAGGTCGATCCAGGCCTGCCAGTGCTTGCCATCGAGCAGTTCGGCCTGGCGGTACAGGAACTGCTCCACCTCGCGCTGCAGGTCCAGCCCGGCGGACTGCACCGGCCGCGGCAGCGTCTCGATGGCGCGCACGGCGCCGGCCTGGGGCGCACGCGGCGAGTGGTCGGGCGCCAGGGCCTGCGCGCCGGTGGCGGCGCCGAGGCTGCCGGCGATCACGACGTCCTGCGCCAGCAGGTGCTCGAAGTCGGGCCCGGCGTTGGGGATCGCACGGCTTTCGCTCATCGCTCGCTCCTCATTGCGCCATGTACTGCAGCCAGGCGCGGAACTGGTTGCGCATCACCGCCTCGGAGGTACCGTGGTTGGAGTACGTCACGCCGTTCTCCTCGCGGTCGTCGCCGTACCAGCGGTGGAAGCTGACCCAGTCCAGGCCCTTCGATTGCAGGCCCCACTGCGCCTTGGTCCAGTTCTCCAGGTCGTCGGCGTTGATCATGGTGGCCGGCGAGTTGACCAGGTTGAAGTACCAGAGGCTGCGCCGGTAGATCGCCTCGGGCGCGCCCTTGAGGCGGAAGTGCCAGATCTCCGACAGCGTCCTGTCCGGCCCGATCGGGCGCAGGCAGCGCAGTTGCTGCAGCGGGCTCTGCACCGAAAGATAGGGGTACACCAGCACATGGTGGATGCTGCGCGAGAGGTACTCCTCCATCTTCTCCTTGCCGTAGGCCTGCTCCAGCAGCGCCTCGTGCGCCTTGGTGTCGGCGTCCTGCGGGCGCAGGCCCATGTAGGCCTTGAGGATGCCGTGGCCGCGCGGGAAATTGAGGGTCTGCACGTTGTCCCACTGCTCGAAGCTGGAGGCGAACGCCGACAGGTAGTGGTAGTACAGCGGCGCGGCGCCGCGCTCCGCCTTCAGCCGCCGCTCGACCCGGCCGGCCGCGATGCCGGTGGACTGGTGCGTGACAGAAGGGTGCAGCGCGTCGAGCTGGTTCTCCATGAAGAACTTCCAGTTCGACTGCTGGATCACCCGGTGGCAGTAGGGCACGACCTCCACCTCGCCTTCGGGCGAGCGGTCGCACATGTCGTCGAAGGCCACCTTGGCCTCGCCGAGGAATTCGAGCAGCGAAGGCCCTTCGGGCGCGAGGCTGGCGAACACGAAGCCGCGGTAGCTGTCCACGCGGGCGGCACGCCGCATCGAGCAATCGGGGTTGTCGCGCGTCATGCGCGTGTTCTCGTAGCCCTGCGCCAGCGGGATCGCGCGCACGCTGCCGTCGAGGTGGAAGCTCCAGGCGTGGTAGGAGCACACCAGCGCGCCGCCGGTGTTGCCGCACTGGTTGCCCACCACCTGCACGCCGCGGTGCGGGCAGCGGTTGTAGAGCACCTGGATCCCGCCATCGGGCTGCCGCACCATCAGCATCGGCTGCCGGCCGATGGTGACCGCGTGGTAGTCGCCGGGCGCCTTCACCTGCGACTCGTGCCCGCAGTAGATCCAGATGCGCTCGAAGATCTTCTCCA
>NZ_DASSVG010000209.1:0-2172 GCF_035706265.1 Ramlibacter sp.
CGCCAAGGCGCTGCGGCCCGACGGCAAGCTGGTGGAAGTGGAGCTCGAAAGCGGCGCCACCCTCAAGGGCCGGACGGTGATCCTGTCCACCGGCGCGCGCTGGCGCACGCTCGGCGTGCGCGGCGAACAGGAGTACCGCAACAAGGGCGTGACCTTCTGCCCCCACTGCGACGGCCCGCTGTTCAAGGGCAAGGCGGTGGCGGTGATCGGCGGCGGCAACTCCGGCGTCGAGGCCGCGATCGACCTCGCCGGGATCGTGAAGCACGTGACGCTGGTGGAGTTCGGCACCGAGCTGCGCGCCGACGCGGTGCTGCAGCGCAAGCTGAAGTCGCTGCCCAACGTGGACGTGATCCTCAACGCGCAGACGACCGAAGTGGCCGGCGACGGCCACAAGGTGAACGCGCTGGTTTACAAGGATCGCGCCAGCGGGGAGGAGAAGCGCCTCGCGGTCGAAGGGGTGTTCGTGCAGATCGGCCTGGTACCCAACACCGAATGGCTCAAGGGCACCGTGGAGCTCTCGCGCACCGGCGAGATCGTGGTCGACGCGCGCGGCCAGACCTCGCTGCCGGGCGTGTTCGCCGCGGGCGACTGCACGACGACGCCGTTCAAGCAGATCATCATCGCCGCCGGCGACGGCGCGAAGGCGGCGCTCGGCGCCTTCGACCATCTGATCCGCTCGTAAGCCGCCGCAGGCGGGGCGCTCGTTGGTCGCCCCGCCTGTTGCTGCGCGACTTCTTGCGCCACAATGACCGCCAACAAGACCAACGGGAGCACCCGACCATGCAAGGCGATCCGCAAGTCATCCACCACCTTCAGGCGCAACTGAAGAACGAGCTGACGGCCACCAACCAGTACTTCCTCCACTACCGCATCCTCGATCACTGGGGCTTCGAGCGGCTGGCGAAGAAGGAGCGCGAGGAGTCGATCGGGGAGATGAAGCACGCGGACCGCCTGATGGAGCGGATCCTGATGCTGGACGCGCTGCCCAACCTGCAGGACCTGGGCAAGCTGCTGGTGGGCGAGGACGTGCCGGAGATCCTGAACTGCGACCTGCAGATGGAGCGCGGCGCCCAGGCCGAACTCAAGGCCGGCATCGCGCATGCCGAGAGCGTGCGCGACTACGTCTCGCGCGAGCTGCTGGAAGACATCCTCGAGGACACGGAGGAACACATCGACTGGCTGGAAACCCAGCTCGACCTGCTCAACAAGGTCGGCCTGCAGAACTACCTGCAGTCCGCGATGGGGGAGGGGTCTTCCTGAACCTGGGGGCCGGCAGGCGGTCCGAGCCCTGAGGTCCTGCTGCCGGGCAGCAAATTTCGGCCCATGACCTTCACTTGACTTGCTCTAGCGCAAATACTGCGCACAGGGTCTTTGCAAATGCGAAGGATTCGCATTTATACTAGACCCAGTTTCAAAACACGCAAGTCCTGGAAGTCATCATGATCGTCTGTGTCTGCCGCCGCGTCTCCGACCGCGAAATCGCCCGCCACGCCCGGGCCGGCATGAGTTTCGACGACATCCAGTTCGAGCTCGGCGTCGCCACCCAGTGCGGCCAGTGCGAGGGCTGCGCCCGCGAAGTCCACGCCCAGTGCGCCTGCGCCGGCGTGGCCTCGCTGCACTGCGCCACCGAGACCGTCAAGGAAAGCCGCGAATGGCCGCAATCGTCCTCGGTGGCGGCCTGATCCTCGCCCTGGCCGCCGCGTGGTGGGTTTTCACCCGCTGACGACCCCCTCACCCCAACCGACAATGGTCTCCGTTTCGCAGAGCCCAAGCGCAGCCATGCCCGTGTCCCGCAACGCGCTGATCGCCGGCAGCGTCGTGCTGCTGCACGTGGGCGCGCTCTGGGCCTTGCAGACCGGGCTGCTGCGCCGGACGATCGAGACCGTCGTGCCGGTCGAGCTCCTCACGGCCAGCCTGGTCACGCCGCCGGCGCCGCGCATCGAGGCGCCGCCGCAGGTGGAACCGCCGCCCAAGGTCGAGCCGCCGCCGCGGATCGAACCACCCAAGCCGCCCGAACCCAAGCCCGTCGCGCGGCCGAAGCCCGTGCTGCGCAAGAGCATTCCGGTGCCGGCTCCCGCGCCGCAGCCGGTCGCTGCGCCGGAAGCGCCGCCCTCCCCCATTGCCGTCACCGGCACGCCCGAGCCGCAGCCTGCGCCGCCACCGGTGGCCGCG
>NZ_DASSVG010000210.1:0-24692 GCF_035706265.1 Ramlibacter sp.
AAAACAAGTTATGCCGGTCGGCGCAATCAAAACAAAAGCTGATTTAGCTCTATGAATTGGCCCGCCTGCACCCGTGCAGGCCGGCAACAAGTTATGCCTGATGACCATAGCGAGGTGGTCCCACTCCTTCCCATCCCGAACAGGACAGTGAAACGCCTCTGCGCCGATGATAGTGCGGATTCCCGTGTGAAAGTAGGACATCGTCAGGCTGTTATAGCGACAAAGGGCCCGGCAGCAATGCCGGGCCCTTTTGTCTTTTCGGCGGCCGCTATCACGCATTCATGATGAATTCTGTGTCGCAGTTCGCAGCGCCGGCCCGCACCAGCTCCCCAATTAATGCGAAAAGCCACTCTTGTCGTGGCTGCGCGGCAAACCAGCGCTCATGGACCAAGCGGAAGTAGGCCGTGCTTTCCGCCCACGCAGCGAAGTCGTCCAAACGTGCAGTCTGCAACTCCAGCAACTTGAACTTGAGCAGCACCTTGGCGGCATGCGCGGCGTGCCGCCGCGGCTCCCGCAAGTACGCGGCCAGCCTGCTGCGTGCGCGCCCCAGCGCTTCTGTGACGTCCGAGAACAACGACCCGTGCCCCGGGATCACCACCCGCGGCGCGAGACTCTCGATGAGGTCCAGCGTGGCGCTCACCTCGTCGAACGCGTGCTCACCTTCGAGCTCCGGGAATACGACCCCGAAGCCGTTCTGCCAAAGTGCATCGGCGGAAATCAGGGTGCGTGAGGCGGGTTCGAACAGGATCACCGAATGCGGATCGTGCCCAGGTGCGGCATGCACCTGCCACGCCTGGCCGCCCAACTGCACTGCGCTGCCCGGTCGCAGCAGGTCGTCATAGTCGAAGCGTGGACATTGCTGTCCCGTCGGCTCGTACGAGAGCGCCGCCGCATCCCATGCGCGCACAGCGTCCGCGAGACCCGGCGGGATCATGGTCCGGAGCATGGGATAGCGCGCCCGCAGAGCCGCATTCCCCCCGCAATGATCGCTGTGCAGGTGGGTGTTCGCGAGCATGCTTAGCGGCAGGTCTCCCACAGCGCGGGCCACGAGCGCGAGCGTCAGCTCCGAATGCGTGCAGTAGCCGCTGTCCACGACAGCCGCCTCTTCGGCCCCGCACAACACGATGGTGTTGGACGACAGCCAGCCGCGCTCCAGCACCGTGACGCCCGCAGGCAGTCCATTCACCGCAGAACTCATGAAGCCGGCTTGCCCTCTGCGCCCGGTCGCAGTTCGCGCCGCAGGATCTTGCCGATATTCGACTTCGGCAGCTCGTCGCGAAATTCGATGTACTTGGGCACCTTGTAGCCGGTCAGGTTGTCACGGCAGTGCCGCGTCACCTCCTCTTCCGTGAGGGTGGGATCGCTCTTCACGACATAGATCTTGATCGCCTCGCCCTGCTTCTCGTCCGGCACGCCCACGGCGGCACACTCGACGACCCCCGGGCAGGTGGAAATCACGTTCTCCAGCTCGTTCGGGTACACGTTGAAGCCGCTGACCAGGATCATGTCCTTCTTGCGATCGACGATGCGGGTGTAGCCACGCGCATCCATGGCGCCGATATCGCCCGTGCGCAGGTAACCGTCGGCGGTGAACGCCCTGGCATTCTCGCCCGGCTGGCCGTAGTAGCCGGCTGTGACGTTGGGACCGCGGATGCAGATCTCCCCCACCTCGCCCAGCGGCAGCGAACGGTCGGCATCGTCCTTGATCGCAATGTCGACGCCCGGCAGCGGCAACCCGATGGTGCCGGAGAACTCGCGCGCATCCAGCGGGTTGTTGGTGCCGATTGCGCAGGTCTCGCTCATGCCCCAGCCTTCGACCATCACCGACCCCGTCACCTGCTGCCACAGCCGTGCCGTCCCCTGGGAAGCTGCCATCCCGCCAGCCTGCGAGACGCACAGGCCGGAGAAGTCCACCGAGCGGAACTGCGGATGCTGCAACAAGGCATTGAAAAGCGTGTTCACCGCAGGCAGGACGTGGAACGGCCGCTTCTTCAGCACTTCGATGAACTTCCCGATGTCACGCGGATTCGGCACCAGCGTGAGATGGCCCCCCCAGCGCACGGCGAGCAGCAGCAGTGTGAGCGCGAAGATGTGGTACAGCGGCAGCGCCGCGATGCTGTTGATCCGGTGCGTCTCGCCGACGCGCTCCAGCGCCGGCGTGAACCACGCCTCCGCCTGCAAGACAGCGGCGACCACGTTGCCGTGCGTGAGCACCGCCCCTTTCGACAGCCCGGTCGTGCCCCCCGTGTACTGCAGGAAGGCGATCGAATCCGGCGACTGCGGCACCGGACGCAGCGTCTGCCGTGCGCCCTCCCGCAGCGCCTGCGCCAGCGGCGTGACCGTGCGTCCGCCGCCCAGGGGCAGGCGGAACGCGGGCACCAGACGCGCCACGTGGCGCACCGCGAAGGTGATCCAGTGCCCGTACCAGCCGCCCAGCAAGTCGCCGATCCCGGTGACCACCACGTGGCGCAGCGGCGTTTCGGCGATCACCTCCTGCAGCGTGTGGCAGAAGTTCTCCAGGATCACGATCACGGTCGCGCCGGAGTCCTGCAACTGGTGTTGCAGCTCGCGCGCTGTGTACAGCGGGTTGACGTTCACGCAGGTGCAGCCCGCACGCAGCACCGCGGCTGCGACCACCGGGAACTGGGGCAGGTTCGGCAGCATGATCGCCACCCGTGCGCCAGGCTCCAGCCCCATGCCCTGCAGCCACGCCGCCAGTGCGCGCGAGTGCTGGTCCAGCGTCGCATAGCGCATCCAGCGGTCCATGCACACCGAGAACGGGCGCTCGGCGTTCTGGCGGAACGACTCTTCCAGCAGCTGCGTCAGCGAGACGTACTGCGAAGGATCGATGTCGTGCGGAACGCCCGGCGGATAGCTTCGCAGCCAGGGCCTGGAATCCATCGTGTGCTCCATCGGGCCGATTCTCCGGGGCACGCCGTGCGCCGCTAGCGGGCTTGTCCCAAGATGCGCCGCAGCTCCGTCTCGCAAGCGACAGGGTCGGCATCGAACAGCAGGTCCATGAGGCGCTGCTCGCGCTCGCGGATGGTGTCCAGGAAGCGTTCGGCCCCCCCGCGTTGCCTGGCCACGCTGGCGAAGGTGTCGAAGCCGGATTCCAGGAAGCGCTGCAGCGCGCTCAGGCCCGCGGCCGACGCCGGGCCGCGCATCATCCTGAGCATCAGCCGCAGGCCCGGCAGACGCGTCAGGCGCGCCATCTCCGCGCCGATGGCCAGCACGGTCTCGAGCTGCCGCTGCCGATCGGCGCGCCGACCCACCGCCTTCCAGGCGCGCACATAGCCGGCCGCCTCGTCGCCGTCTTGCGCAGTCTCGCGCGCGTGGGCCACGCCGTGGTCGAGCGACTCCGTCAGCGCGTGCAGCCGCGCCAGCGCGCAAGCGGTCTCCGCCACGTCGCGCGGAAACAGCTTCTCCACGGCGCCCGCGATCCGCGCGAACTGCGCGTCGCGTTCCGCGTAGTCGCGCTCGCTGTACAGCTCCTGCAGGAAGAACTGCGCCGCCGCGCTGTAAGGCCCGGCGGCCGGCAGGTCCGCATACGTTCCCCTGAAGCGCCGCGCCTGCAGGCGCTTCACCCGGTTCACCGCCGCCCCGATCTGCGGCTGGTCGCGGCTTTCGCGGCGCATGGCCTCGACTTCGGCGACGGCCTGGCGGATCGTCTCGGCGGTGTTCATGGCAGCACCGAGTCTAGCGAGTGCCGCCCCACCCGGCGCCGCCCGCACCCCGTGGGATACTGGGACCATGCCGCGCCACTCCAGCCTTGCGCGCCTGCTGCAAGTCTCCGTTGGCACCCAGGTCGCGATCGCCGCGCTCTGGGGCGCATGGCGATGGCCCGTCTCGCCGCTGCAAGCCGTGCTCGGGATCCTGCTGATCGCGCTGCTCGGGCCCATCGTGCTCGCCATCGAGGTGGCACTGTCCGCCGCCGTGAACCGCGCCGACGCGCGCGTGCCCGCGGCCTCGGCGGGCCAATTGCTGCACGCGTGGTGGACCGAAAGCGTCCACCTCTTCGCCACGTTCTGGTGGCGCCAGCCGTTCCGTTGGCGTGCCGTCGACGACCATCTGGATGCGCGCTGCGCCGGCCGCACCGGGATCGTGCTGGTGCACGGGTTCATGTGCAATCGCGGCTTCTGGAACTCTTGGATGCGCAGGCTGCGCGCGCAGGGGAATGCGTTCGTGGCCGTCAACCTGGAGCCCGTGTTCGGGTCCATCGACGCGTACGCACCCATCGTGGAACAGGCCGTGCAGCGCATCGAGCAGCTCACGGGCCGGCCACCGCTCCTGGTATGCCACAGCATGGGCGGGCTCGCGGCGCGCGCGTGGTGGCGCGCGCACGGAACGGGCCGCAAGGTGGCCGGGCTCGTCACGATCGGCAGCCCGCATGGCGGCACGTGGCTGGGGCGCTTCAGCCACAGCCGCAACGGGCACCAGATGCGCCTGCAGGGCGAGTGGCTGCGCGAGCTCGCTCACGACGAAGTTCGCCAACCGCTACCCGCAATGACCTGCTGGTACTCCAACTGCGACAACATCGTGTTCCCCGCCGCGACGTCGATGCTGGAGCACGCCGACAACCGCTTCATCGCCGGCGAGCCGCACGTCGCACTCGCCTTCCATCCCCAGGTCCTCGAGGGCTGCCTGGTGCTGCTGGACCGACTCGATCGTGCCTGTCAAGGTGAATCTGTCACAGGTCCGGCGCTGGAAAATAGCTAACTGAACCTTTCCTACGCTTCCTAAGCTCTGCTCAACGCGGGAGGAATACGAACGTTTCCAGTCCGCGTCCAGGGAGGTAGATCAATGAATGGTGCGATGAACGACGGCGCCTTGGCGGCGCCCAGGCGCGAGCTCGATGCCACCGGCAGCGGGCTCGCAATGATCATGGACGAACTGGCCCACGGCGTGCTGGTCGCGTCCGCAACCGGCCAGCTCCTGCATGCCAACCAGGCGGCCCGGCACGAGCTGGCCCGCCGCCAGATCCTGACGGTCCAGGAAGGCAAGCTCCAGACGGCGGACGCGCGCCAGTCGCGCGTGCTGCTGCAGGCGCTGGAAAAGGCGGAGTCGGGCCTGCGCAGCCTGATCGCGCTGCGCTCGCCCACCGGCCGCTTGAGCATTGCCGTGGTCCCTCTGCGCAGCCAGCAGCCGCGCCCCCGGGTGCCGATCGCCCTGTTCCTCTCCCGCGCTTCGGTCTGCGACGCACTCATGCTGTGCTTCTTCGCCCGCAGCCACGGCCTCACGCCGGCGGAGGAACAGGTGCTCTCCATTCTCTGCCAGGGCTATTCCGCCCCCGAGATCGCCGCCCAATTGAATGTCGCCGTCTCCACGGTGCGCAGCCACATCCGCAGCCTCTGCACCAAGACGCACACCAACGGCGTGCGCGCGCTGGTGGGCCAAGTCGCCGTGCTGCCGCCGCTCGGCGCCGCCTTCCTGCAAGACCCGCCGCACTAGGGCAGACGCTCCGCCGGCTCGGCGGTTCTCGTGCTAGAGTTTTTCTCACTCGAGGGGAGTGGATGACATGGCCATGTCCCGCATCGCCACGGAACAGGAAAAGCTGATTGCCGGCCTCGAGCCCTCCCTGGGCCGCCTGGCCGCGCGCGGGCTCCTGCGCAACTACCGCAAGAACAGCATCGTCCTGAACGAAGGGGACACGGGCGACTCCCTGTTCGTCATCCTTCAGGGTCAGGTGAAGGTGTACGCAACGGACGAAAACGGCCGCGAGATCACCTACGGAACCATCCAGGCCGGCGACTACTTCGGCGAAATGTCGCTCGATGGCGGGCCCCGCTCGGCCTCGGTCATGACGCTGGAGCCCACTCTGTGCTCGCTGGTGTCGCGCGCGCTGCTGCAGCAGCACCTGGCCGACGAGCCCGCGTTCGCCCTGGCCCTGGTCGGCCAGGTGATCCGCCGGGCCCGCGCCGCCACCGAAACGGCGCGCCAGATGGCGTTGCTGGACGTGTACGGGCGCGTGATCCACACCCTGGAAGGCCAGCACGGGCCGGCCAGCCACGCCGCGCCGATCCAGCTCACGCAGATCACCCACCAGCAGATCGCCAGCCGCGTCGGCGCTTCGCGCGAGATGGTGAGCCGCCTGTTGAAGGACCTCGAAAAGGGCGGCTACGTCGAGCTCGGGATCAAGCGCATCACCCTGAAGAAGAAGCTGCCGGCGCGCTGGTAGGCCCTCAGCGCTGCACCGCTCGGGCCTGTTGCAGGGCGTCCGCGAACAGCGCGGCCACGCCGCTGCAGGCCGGCAGGGGGTGCGCCGCCGCGCGCGCGTCGCCTGCGCCCTGGCGGGCCGCCAGCCGGCGGGCCGTGCGCCGCGCCTCCGCCACCTGCCCTTGCAGCACCTGCGCCACCACCAGCGTGCGCAGGCCCGGCAGGTAGTGCGGGTTGCGCTCCACGGCGCGGCGCGCCCATTCCAGTGCCGTGTGCGTGTCGCCGGCCACCAGCGCGGACAGTGCGGCGACGCCGTCGTAGAGATAGCGCATCGGCTCCAGCGGGATGGTGGCCAGCGCACGCTGCGCCAGTTCGCGCGCCGCGGCGCCCAGCCCCTGCAAGGCCCGCAACTCCGCCTGCAGCAGCAGGGTGAGCGTGTCGTCGGGGCGGGCGCTGAGGGCCTGGGCATAGCACTCTTCCGCCGCGTCGGCGTCCTGCGCCGCATAGAGCCAGGCCTGGCCCTGCACCGTGAGCGCCCGCACGGAGCCCGGATCGCACTGCAGTGCCGAGGCGGCATGCCGGCGCGCCTCTTCCGCGTCCGGACCGGGCTGCGCCACGCCCAGCTGCCGCAGCCGCAGCACGTGCAGGTGCGCAAGCCAGGCGTGCGGCGCCGGCTGGCCGCGGCCGCGCTCGATCAGGTGTTCCAGCATGCCGCAGGCCCGCTCGACGTCCACTGCCGCCAGCCGGTGCATGAGCCCGATGGCGGCGAGCAGCAGCGTGAAGCCTTCCAGCGCGGGCAGCGGCCGGTCGCGCGAGCGATCGAGCTCGTGCGCGATCACTGCCGAATGCACGGCCGCCACCACCTGCCGCATCAGGTTGCCCTCGCCGAAATCCGCCTCCCGCAACGGCCCCTGGAAGCTGCGGGCCCAGGCGACGTGCCCGTTGAGCGCGTCAGCCAGCTCCACGTACAGCGACAGCTGGGCCCCGCCGCCGCGGGCACGCCCGGTGAGCACGTAGTGCGCGCCCAGCGCGCGCCGCACCTCGTCGAGATCGGCCTTGGCGCCGCCGAAATGGGCCGTGGACAGGCGCGAGACCACCTGCAGTTGCTCGCTGCCGGCGAGCGCGGCGACGATGTCGTCGGCCAGCGCCTCGCCCGTGAGCCCGTCGGTGGGCGGCGCGTGCACGCCGAAGGGCAGGACGGCGACGGTCGGCCGCAACGAATGCGTCGCCAGCCGCCGCACGGGCACCACGGGCGCCTGGCCCGCATCGCCGATGCGCCAGGCGTGCACCGGCTCCCGCACGTGCTTCAAGTGGCAGGTGCCCAGATCCTGCAGCAGCAGGCCCGGTTGCGGCCCCAACCGCTCCCGGAGTGCCGCCGAGACGACGATCTCGCCCGGCCCCGCGAGCGACGCGATGCGCGCGGCCAGGTTCACGTCGGTGCCGTAGATGTCGTAGTCGTCGGCCACGAAGTCGGCCAGGTGGGCGCCGATGCGCAGCTGCACCTGGTCTTCCGGCGGCAGCCCCGCATTGGTTTCGGTGCACCAGGCCCGCATGGCCAGTGCCGCGCGCACGCAGCCCTGCGGGTCGGAGAATTCCATCATCAGCCCGTCGCCGAGGCTCTTGTGGATGCGCCCGCCGTCGGCTGGCAGGCGTTGCTCCACGAAAGCGACGAAATGCTGCCAGCGGAGGATGAACTCCTGCTCGTCCTGCTCCATCAGGCGCACCGACTCGACCACGTCCGCCACCGCGATCACCTTGGTGGTGCGTGTCAACCGGGGCGCGTGTTCCGTGGGGGCCGGCATCCGCTGGAGCAGGGTATGGACGTGCTTCTTCTTGTATCACGATGCTGCCGAGTGCGCGAACACGCTGGGCCGTCCGCACGGCCGATCCGTGAAGCACTTCGTCGGGACCTAGGGGCATCCCCGGCGACTTTCTCAGTGGAAACCCCTATATTTGAAGCATGGCCGAACAGCAATCCCCCCGCCCTCCGCGCATCGTGCCGATCCGCTCCCTCGGCGCCGGGCATCGCCGCCGGATCGCCTCGCACCTGCTGGCGCTCGATCCGCACGACCGTTACCTGCGGTTCGGCTACGCCGCGAACGACGAGCAGATCCGCCGCTACGTCGACCAGCTCGATTTCGAGCGCGACGACATCTTCGGCATCTTCAACCGCAAGCTGGAGCTGATCGCCATGGCGCACCTGGCCTTCATCCCCAGCGACCCGGGCACGGCGCCCGGCGCGGAGTTCGGCGTTTCGGTGCTGGCCAAGGCGCGCGGGCGCGGCTACGGCTCGCGCCTGTTCGACCGCGCCGTCACGCATGCGCGCAACGAGGGGGTGGAGCTGATGTTCATCCACGCGCTGTCCGAGAACACGGCGATGATCAAGATCGCCCGCCATGCCGGGGCGACGCTGGAGCGCGAAGGCTCCGAGACCGAGGCCTACCTGCGCCTGCCGCCCGCCACCCTGGACAGCCGCATGAGCGAAGTGGTCGACGAGCAGGTGGCCCAGGTCAACTACCAGCTGAAGAAGCAGGCGAGGACTTTCCTGGAACTGCTCGCCGGCCTGCAGGAGGCGCGGCGCGGCGCCATCGAGGCGCGCGGCAAGAGCGGCCGCTGAGCGGCCCTGCCCGACCCGCGGCGTAGGAGGGCGGCTGAGCCTGTGTGCCCAGCCAATCCGTTATCCTATCCGTCCCACCACTACCCCCGCCGACCAGGCTGTGTCAGACCCTCACCCTGCGCGCGCCGCGCCAGAGAAGCAGGACAAGCGCACTTTCCTGCAGAAGGTTGCCGAGTTCATCCATCCCGGCCCCGATTCGAAGGAGGAGCTGATCGAGACCCTCGCGGACGCCGAGGACAACGAGATCATCGGCCCCGAATCGCGGGTGATGCTCGAAGGCGTGATCAAGATGGCCGAGCTCACGGCCGGCGACGTGATGGTGGCCGCGCCGCGCATGGACCTGGTGAACATCGACGCGCCGTACGAGGAGATCCTGCACCTCGTGATCGACACGGCGCATTCGCGCTTTCCGGTGTACGAGGGCGACCGCGAGAACATCATCGGCATCCTGCTCGCGAAGGACCTGCTGAAGCTGCAGCGCTCGCCGGACCTGAACCTGCGCGCCCTGCTGCGCCCGGCGGCGCTGGTGCCCGAAAGCAAGGGCCTCAACGACCTGCTGCGCGAATTCCGGGGCAACCGCAACCACCTCGCCGTCGTGATCGACGAATTCGGCCGCGTGGCCGGCCTGATCACGATCGAGGACGTGCTGGAACAGATCGTGGGCGAGATCGAGGACGAATTCGACGTCGTCGAGGACGAGGGCGACATCTTCGGCCTGGCGGACCGCACCTACCGCGTGAGCGGCGACACCTCCATCGAGCGCGTGAACGAGGCCTTCGGCCTGTCGCTGGGCCTGGCGGAAGAAGACGAGCACGAATTCGACACCATCGGCGGGCTGATCGCGCACGAGATGGGCCACGTGCCGCAGCGCGGCGAATCCATCGTGCTGGGCGGGATGCGCTTCGACGTGCTGCACACCAAGGGGGGCGCCGTCCGCTGGTTCAAGGTGAGCCCCGCTGCCAGTGACGGCGAAACGGCTTGAGCCTGCGCTCCGTCCCCGTCCTCCCCTGTCTCCTCGCAGCGCTGGCCGGCCTCCTGCAGGCGCTGTCGCTAGCCTGGCCGGGCAATGGGCAGCCGCTCTGGTGGCTGCAGCTGCTGTCGCTCGCGGCCCTGGTCGTCCTGCTGCAGCGTGCCGCCGGCTGGAAGGCGGGCGCGCTGCTTGGATGGGTGTTCGCCACCGCCTGGCTGGCGGGCACGTTCTGGTGGCTGTTCATCTCCATGCACGTCTACGGCGGGCTCGCGTCGCCGCTGGCAGCCGCCGCGGTGCTGCTGCTCGCGGCCTTCCTCGCGCTCTATTACGCGCTGGCGGCGGGGTTGTGGCGCGCGGCGGCCGGACGGCCCTGGCGCGACGGACTGCTGTTCGCCTTGCTGTGGCTCGGTGCCGAACTGCTGCGCGGCACGCTCTTCACCGGCTTTCCCTGGGGCGCCGGCGGCTATGCGCATGTCGATGGCCCGCTCGCGCCGCTCGCGCCGTGGATCGGCGTCTACGGCATCGGCGCCGTGGCGGCCTTGCTGGCCTGGCTGGTCGCCGTGCTCGCGCGCCGGCCGCTGCGGGGCTCGTGGCGCTACTGGCTCGCGCTCGCCGCGGCCGCGGGGCTGCTCGCGGCCTGCAACGAGCACACGGCCAGCGCGCCGCGCTCCGCATTGGCGGGGCCGCGCCTGCAGGTCGCGCTGTTGCAGGGCAACATCCCGCAGGACGAGAAGTTCCAGGGCGGCACCGGCATCCCGCTGGCGCTGGAGTGGTACCGCGCCCGGTTGCGTGACACGCAGGCGCAACTCGTGGTGGCGCCGGAAACGGCGATCCCGCTGCTGCCGATTGAACTGCCCGAAGGCTACCTGCAGGACCTGCGCGACACCTTCGCCGAGGGGGAGCGTGCGGCGCTGGTGGGCATTCCGCTGGGCAACTTCGACGAGGGCTACACCAATTCGGTGATCGGCCTGCGCCCGGGCGACGCCAGCTACCGCTACCACAAGCACCACCTGGTGCCCTTCGGCGAATTCATCCCGCCGCTGTTCAAGTGGTTCACGCGGATGATGAACATCCCGCTGGGCGACTTCAACCGCGGCGACGTCGGCCAGCCGTCCTTCGCCTGGCGCGGCCAGCGGCTCGCCCCCAACATCTGCTACGAGGACTTGTTCGGCGAGGAGCTGGGCGCGCGCTTCGCCGACCCGACCAGCGCCCCGACCATCTTCGTCAACGTCAGCAACATCGCCTGGTTCGGCGACTCGGTGGCGATCGACCAGCACCTGCAGATCAGCCGCATGCGCGCCCTGGAGTTCGAGCGGCCCATGATCCGCGCCACCAACACCGGCGCCACGGTGATCATCGACCGCTTCGGCCGCGTCACGCACGCGCTGCCGCGCCTCACCCGCGGCGTGCTGGTGGGCGAAGTGGAGGGGGGCACGGCCCTCACGCCTTTCGCGCGCTGGGTCAGCCGCTTCGCGCTGCTGCCGCTCTGGCTGGCCGCGCTGGCCGGGGTGCTGCTGGCCCTGCGGGCCGGGTGGCGCCGCCCGCAGCCCTAAAATCGTGGGTTCCGCGGGCCGCCGGCCCGCGCCGACCCCGGGTGCCGCCGTTGCGGCCCCGCCGCCTATGCTCACATTCCAGCAACTGATCCTCAAGCTGCAGTCGTACTGGGACGCCCAGGGCTGCGCACTGCTGCAGCCCTACGACATGGAAGTCGGGGCGGGCACCTCGCACACCGCCACCTTCCTGCGCGCCATCGGCCCCGAGCCGTGGAAGGCCGCGTACGTGCAGCCCAGTCGCCGGCCCAAGGACGGCCGCTACGGCCAGAACCCCAACCGCATGCAGCACTACTACCAGTACCAGGTGGTGCTCAAGCCGGCCCCGGCCAACATCCTGGAGCTGTACCTGGGCTCGCTGGAAGCGCTGGGCTTCGACCTGAAGAAGAACGACATCCGCTTCGTCGAGGACGACTGGGAGAACCCGACGCTGGGCGCCTGGGGCCTGGGCTGGGAGGTCTGGCTCAACGGGATGGAGGTGACGCAGTTCACCTACTTCCAGCAGGTCGGCGGCATCGACTGCAAGCCGATCACGGGCGAGATCACCTACGGCCTGGAGCGCCTGGCGATGTACCTGCAGGGCGTGGACAACGTGTTCGACCTGAAGTGGACCGAGGGCCTCACCTATGGCGACGTCTACCACCAGAATGAGGTGGAGCAGTCGACCTACAACTTCGAACACAGCGACGCCGAGTTCCTGTTCACGGCCTTCGGCGCCCACGAGAAGCAGGCCAAACATCTCATGGAGCAGCAGCTCGCGCTGCCCGCCTACGAGCAGGTGCTCAAGGCGGCGCACACCTTCAACCTGCTGGACGCGCGCGGCGCGATCAGCGTGACCGAACGCGCGGCCTACATCGGCCGCATCCGCAACCTGGCGCGCAGCGTCGCCCAGAGCTACCTCGAAAGCCGCGAGCGCCTGGGCTTCCCCATGGCCCCGCGCGAGTGGGTGGCCGAACTGCAGAAGAAGGCGGCGTGAGCATGACGGTGCAGAACCTCCTGGTCGAACTCTTTGTCGAGGAACTCCCGCCCAAGGCGCTGAAGAAGCTGGGCGAGGCCTTTGCCGGCGTGCTGCTGGAGCAATTGAAGGCGCAGGGCCTCGCCACCGGCGAATCGAAGCTCACCGCCTTCGCCTCGCCGCGGCGCCTGGCCGCGCACGTCACGGCCGTCGCCTCGCAGGCGCCGGACAAGGCCCTGTCGCAGAAGCTGATGCCCGCAAGCGTGGGCCTCGACGCCGCCGGCAACGCCACCCCCGCGCTGCTGAAGAAGCTGCAGGCGCTGGGCGCCGATGCCTCCGTGGTGCCGAAATTGAAGCGCGCGATGGACGGCAAGGCCGAAGCGCTGTTCTACGACAGCACCGCCAAGGGCGTGACGCTGGCCGAAGGCCTGCAGAAGGCGCTGCAGGACGCCATCGCGAAGCTGCCGATCCCCAAGGTCATGACCTACCAGCTCGCCGACGGCTGGAGCGACGTGAAGTTCGTGCGCCCCGCGCACGCGCTGGTCGCCCTGCATGGCGCCGAGGTGGTGCCGGTGCAGGCGCTCGGGCTGCAGGCCGGCCGCACCACGCACGGCCATCGCTTCGAGGCGGTGGCCGAAGACATCGTGCTGAAGGACGCGGACGGCTACGCCGCCACGCTGGCGCGCGACGGCGCGGTGATCGCGAGCTTCGCCGAGCGGCGCGCCGAGATCGTGCGCCAGCTGCACGAAGCCGCCGCGGCGGTCGGCGGTGGCGCCCGCCCGATCGAGGACGAGGCGCTGCTCGACGAAGTGACCGCGCTGGTCGAACGCCCCAACGTGCTGGCCTGCGCCTTCGAGCCCGAATTCCTCGAAGTGCCGCAGGAGTGCCTGATCCTCACGATGAAGGCCAACCAGAAGTACTTCCCCCTGCTGGATGCGCAGGGCAAGCTCACCAACCGCTTCCTGGTGGTGAGCAACATCCGCCCGCAGGACCCGAGCGCCGTGATCGGCGGCAACGAGCGCGTGGTGCGCCCGCGCCTGGCCGACGCCAAGTTCTTCTTCGACCAGGACCGCAAGAAGACGCTGGAGTCGCGCGTCCCTGGCCTGGCCAAGGTGGTCTACCACAACAAGCTGGGCACGCAGGGCGAGCGCATCGAGCGCGTGCGGGCCATCGCCGCCGTCATCGGCGCGCAGGTCGGCGGCGACGCGCTGGCGCGCCAAGCCGATCTGGCGGCGCGGCTGGCCAAGGCGGACCTGCTGACCGACATGGTGGGCGAGTTCCCCGAGCTGCAGGGCGTGATGGGCGGCTACTACGCGCGCCACGATGGCCTCGGCGACGAGATCGCGGTCGCCATCGAGGACCACTACCGCCCGCGTTTCGCCGGCGACGAGTTGCCGCGCAACGAGGTGGCCGTGGTGGTGGCGCTGGCCGACAAGCTCGAGACGCTGGCCGGCCTGTTTGCCATCGGACAGCTGCCCACCGGCGACAAGGACCCATTCGCGCTGCGCCGCCATGCCCTGGGCATCGTGCGCATGCTGATGGAGCGCGACCTGCCGCTGGCGCTGGACAACCTGGTTACGCAGGCGCTGGCCGCCTTCCCGCAGGCGCAGACCGACACCCACCAGCAGCTCACCGAGTTCATCTACGAGCGCCTGGCCGGCCAGCTGCGCGAGCAGGGCTACAGCGTGCACGAGGTGGATGCGGTGCTGGCGTTGCGGCCGCAGCGCCTGGGGGAAGTGCCGAAGCGCCTCGACGCCGTGCGCGCCTTCGCCGCGCTGCCGGAAGCGCCGGCGCTCGCCGCGGCCAACAAGCGCATCGGCAACATCCTGAAGAAGGCCGACAAGGCGGACGCCCATGTGAGCGAGCCGCTGCTGCGGGAGGACGCCGAGAAGGCGCTCTACGCGGCCACCCAGCGCATCGCCCCGCAGGCGCGCACGCAGTTCGAATCCGGCGACTACACCGGCTCGCTGCAGACGCTCGCGGCCCTGCGCGGCCCGGTCGACGCCTTCTTCGACGACGTGATGGTGAACGCCGAGGAGACCGATCTGCGCCTGAACCGCCTGGGCTTGCTGGCCACGCTGCACCAGGCCATGAACCGGGTCGCCGACCTGTCCCGCCTTGCTCAATAAACGCACCGCCTCCGCCATGAAGCTGGTCATCCTCGATCGCGACGGCACCATCAACCACGAGAGCGACGAGTTCGTCAAGTCGCCCGAGGAGTGGATCCCGCTGCCCGGCGCGCTGGAGGCGATCGCGCGCCTGAACCACGCCGGCTGGCACGTGGCGGTGGCCACCAATCAGTCGGGCCTGGGCCGCGGCCTCTTCGACGTCGCCTCGCTCAACGCCATCCACGCCAAGATGCACAAGGCGCTGGCCGCCCTGGGCGGCCGCGTCGATGCGGTGTTCTACTGCCCGCACGGGCCCGACGAAGGCTGCCAGTGCCGCAAGCCCAACCCGGGCCTGTTCGAGCAGATCGGCGAGCGCTTCGGGGTGGACCTCAAGACCGTGCCGGTGGTGGGCGACACCCCGCGCGACCTGGTGGCCGGCGTCGCCGTCGGCTGCCAGCCGCACCTGGTGCTGACCGGCCGGGCCGCGTCGCTGAAGGGCCAGCCGCTGCCGGGGGGCTACCCCGCCCACACCCGCGTGCACCAGGACCTCGGCGCCTTCGCCGACTGGCTGCTGGCACGGGCGTCGGCACCGCGGCCCGCCTCCTGACATACTCCGGCCCCATGGCCCTGCTGCGTTCCACCATCCACGTGCTGTGGATGCTCGTCACCGTCGTCCCGTACGCGCTCGCGATCGTGCTGCTGTCGCCGTTCGCGAAGCCCTACACGCTGTACCGCATCGCGCGCGGCTGGCTGCAGCAGGTGATGCGCGGCCTCACCGTGTTCTGCGGCGTGCGCTGGCGCGTGCACGGCATGGAGAACCTGCCGACCGGCCAGACCAGCCCCGCGATCCTGCTGGTGAAGCACCAGTCCACGCTGGAAACCTTCTTGATGCCGGTGCTGATGCCGCATCCGCTGGCCTACGTCTTCAAGCGCGAGCTGCTCTACATCCCCTTCTTCGGCTGGGCGATCGGCCGGCTGGACATGGTGCACATCGACCGCAGCCAGCGCGCCCAGGCCTTCAACAAGGTGGTGGAGCAAGGCAAGCGCCTGCTGGCGCAGGGCGTGTGGGTGATCATGTTCCCCGAAGGCACGCGCATCCCGCGCGGCCGCGCCGGCACCTACAAGTCCGGCGGCACGCGGCTGGCGGTGGCCACGGGCGCGCCCGTGATCCCGATCGCCGTGACCTCGGCGCGCTGCTGGCCGCGCAAGTCCATGCTGAAGTTCCCCGGCGTCGTGGACGTCTCCATCGGCAAGCCGATCCCGAGCACCGGGCGTGAAGCCGACGAACTGATGCGGGAAGTCGAAGCCTGGATCGAAGCCGAGATGCGTCGCCTCGATCCCGAAGCCTACGTGCAGGAATCCAGCCAACCGGCCGCGCAGGTGTAACCGCGGCGGGGAAGCCACTGCGCTTCCGTAGAATCGCGGCCCATGCAGTCGCCTCTTCAGCTCCTCCTCGACCTGTTCGACGAGCCGAAGGCGAAGCCGGCGCCGCCGCCGGCCGCGCGCGAGCCGCTCTCCGAGGAAGATCTGCGCCCGGTGCCGGGCGAGCCGCTCGAGAGCGTGCTCACGCCGCAGGCCTTCCGCCACCCCGACGCCAACCGCGAAGCGCTCCTGGGCCAGGTGCTGGTCGCCTACGAATTCCGGCGCGCGCGGCGCAAGAACATCGGTTTCGTGGTCGGCCCCGAGGGATTGGTGGTGACTGCGCCGCGCTGGGTGCCCCTGGGCGAGGTGGACCAGGCCGTGCGCGCCAAGAGCCGCTGGATCGTGAACAAGCTGGAGGCCGCGCGCGAACGCCAGGCCCGGCTGGAGGCCGCGCGCATCGAGTGGAAGGACGGCGCCACCTTCCCCTACCTCGGCGAACCGGTGATCGTGGTGCTCGATCCCCGCCATGCCTTCAGCGAGACGGGCGGGGTGCTGCACACGGACACGAGCACGCTGCCCGGCGTGGCGCGCCAGACCCTGCACATCGGCCTGGCCCAGAGCGCCACGCCGGCGCAGATCCGCGACGCGGTGCAGGCCTGGCTGATGCGGCAGGCCCGCAGCCTGTTCACCGAGCGGCTGAACCACTACGCGCCCCAACTGGGCGTGCAGTGGCGCAAGCTCACCCTCAGCAGCGCCGGCACGCTGTGGGGCACGGCGCACAGCGACGGCTCGATCCGCCTGAACTGGCGGTTGGTGCACTTCCGCCTGGCGGTGATCGACTACGTGGTGGCCCACGAGCTGAGCCATCTGCGGGTGATGGACCACAGCCCCCGCTTCTGGGACACGGTGCGCTCGGTGGTGCCGAACTACCCGGAGCTGCGGGCGCACCTGAAGGACGAGGCGCTGCCGGCCTGGTGAGGCGCGCCCGCCGCCCGGCGCAGGCCGGCGGCCACGGCCTTGAGTTGACGTTGACGTAAACGTCAGATGTAATCCCGGCATGTCCGCGCAGCCTTCGAGCACCTACACGATCAGCGACCTTGCCCGCGAGTTCGACCTCACGACGCGCGCGATCCGCTTCTACGAGGACATGGGCCTGCTGCAGCCCTCCCGCTCCGGCCCCGGCGGGCGCAACCGCGTCTACAGCTCGCGCGACCGCACCCGCCTGAAGCTCACCCTGCGCGCCAAGCGCCTCGGCCTCTCGCTCACGGAGGCCAAGGACATCATCGACATGTACGACAGCCCGCGCGACACCGGCCCGCAACTGCGCAAGTTCCTCACCATCCTGGCGCAGCATCGCCAGCAGCTGGAAGACCAGCTCGCCGAGCTGCAGGCCAACCTCGACGAGGTGCGCACCCACGAGAAGGAAGCCCGGGCGCTGCTGGCGCGGCTCGAAAAGGACAAGGTCCGGGCATAATTGACGTTTACGTCAACGTCAATTCCCCGCCGCCCATGGACGCTCCGCGCTACGACCCGCTGGATCCCGCCTTCGCCGAGCGCGTGCGCGCCAGTTTCGCGAAGCAGGGCGCCATGCACACCATCGGCGCCAGCCTGGCCGAGATCGCGCCCGGCCGGGTGGTGATCGCTCTGCCCTGGCGCGCCGAGCTCACACAGCAGCACGGCTTCCTGCACGCCGGCATGGTCGCCACCGCGCTCGACTCCGCCTGCGGCTACGCCGCCTCCACGCTCATGCCGGCCGAGGCTGGCGTGCTGACCATCGAATACAAGATCAACCTGCTGGCGCCGGCGCAGGGCGACTCCTTCCGCATGGAAGGCCTGGTCGTCAAGCCCGGGCGCACCATCAGCGTCACGGAAGGCCGCGCCTACGCGCTGCACCAGGGCCGCGAGAAGCTGATCGCCACCATGGGCGCCACGCTCATGACGATCAGCGGCCGCGACCACATCAAGCACTGAAACGTTCGACCCCAGGAGACACCATGCAGCTACCCGGCCTGAACTTCGGCCTCGGCGAAGACCTCGAGGCGCTGCGCGACAGCGTGCACGCCTTCGCGCAGGCGGAAATCGCACCGCGTGCCGCCGAGATCGACCGCAGCGACCAGTTCCCCATGGACCTGTGGCGCAAGATGGGCGAGATCGGCGTGCTGGGTATCACCGTGCCCGAGGAGTACGGCGGCGCCAACATGGGTTACCTCGCGCACATGCTGGCGATGGAGGAGATCTCGCGCGCCTCGGCTTCCGTCGGCCTGTCCTACGGCGCGCACAGCAACCTGTGCGTCAACCAGATCAAGCGCAACGGCAGCGAGACGCAAAAGAAGAAGTACCTGCCCAGGCTGATCTCCGGCGAGCACGTCGGCGCGCTCGCCATGAGCGAGACGGGCTCCGGCAGCGACGTCATCTCGATGAAGCTGCGGGCCGAGGACAAGGGCGGCTACTACCTCCTGAACGGCAGCAAGATGTGGATCACCAATGGGCCCGATGCCGACACGCTGGTGGTCTATGCCAAGACCGAGCCGGAGCTCGGCGCCCGCGGCGTCACCGCCT
The DNA here is from genome assembly GCF_035706265.1 of Ramlibacter sp. GTDB lineage: Bacteria > Pseudomonadota > Gammaproteobacteria > Burkholderiales > Burkholderiaceae_C > Ramlibacter. The sequence continues at coordinate 18,275 of NZ_DASSVG010000210.1, forward strand.
TCCTGATCGAGAAGGGGATGAAGGGCTTCTCGATCGCGCAGAAGCTCGACAAGCTGGGCATGCGCGGCAGCCATACGGGCGAGCTGGTGTTCCGGAACGTGGAGGTGCCGGCCGAGAACATCCTGGGCGCGGTCAACGGCGGCGCCAAGCTGCTCATGAGCGGCCTCGACTACGAGCGTGCGGTGCTCGCTGCCGGCCCAATCGGGATCATGCAGGCCGTGATGGACAACGTGGTTCCCTACATCCACGACCGCAAGCAGTTCGGCCAGAGCATCGGCGAGTTCCAGCTGATCCAGGGCAAGGTCGCCGACATGTACACGGTGCTGCAGGCCGCGCGCGCCTTCTGCTACACCGTCGGCAAGAACCTCGACATGCTCGGCAGCGAGCACGTGCGCCAGGTGCGCAAGGACTGCGCCTCGGTGATCCTCTGGTGCGCCGAGAAGGCCACCTGGATGGCCGGCGAGGGCATCCAGATCTACGGGGGCAACGGCTACATCAACGAGTTCCCGCTGGGGCGCCTGTGGCGCGACGCCAAGCTCTACGAGATCGGCGCCGGCACCAGCGAGATCCGCCGCATGCTGATCGGGCGGGAGCTGTTCGCGGAAACCATGTAGAGGTTCGGCGTTCAGCGTCAAGCGTTTGGCGTCGGCTGTCACGCTCAACGCTCAACGCTCAACGCCCAACCGTCACAATAGCCCATGCCTTCCATCGACGACCTCTTCACCCACAACCGCGCCTGGGCGGCGCAGATGGAGCGCGATCGCCCCGGCTTCTTCACCGGGTTGACCAAGCAGCAGAAGCCGAAGTTCATGTGGATCGGCTGCTCCGACAGCCGCGTGCCCGCCAACCAGATCACCGGGCTGGATCCCGGCGAGGTGTTCGTGCACCGCAACGTCGCCAACGTGGTGGTGCACTCCGACCTCAATGCGCTTTCCACCGTGCAGTTCGCCGTGGAGATGCTCAAGGTGCAGCACATCATGATCGTCGGCCACTACGGCTGCGGCGGCGTGGCGGCGGCGCTGCACGGCGAGCGCATCGGCCTGGCCGACAACTGGATCCGCCACATCCAGGACGTGCGCGACCGCCATCGCGGCATCCTGGAGAACATCGCGCCGGAGAAGCGCGCCGACGCGCTGGTGGACCTGAACGTGATCGAGCAGGTGGTCAACCTGTGCGTGAGCACGGTGATGGTGGACGCCTGGGCCAAGCACCAGAACGTGACGATCCACGGCTGGGCCTTCGGCGTGAACGACGGCCTGCTGCAGGACCTGGGCATGACCGTCAACAGCACCGACTCCATCGAGCCGGTCTACCGCGCCGCGATCCAGGGCGTCATCGCGGCGAGAAGCTAGCGGCGACCGGAGCGATGTTCCCGCAGCGCCTCGACTCCCCTGTGGCCTACGGCATCGCGAAGGCGATGCTGGAGGGCTTCAACAGGCACTACCGCCTGTTCCGCCAGGAGTCGCAGCGCGCCAAGCAGCGCTTCGAGGCCGCCGACTGGCACGGCCAGCAGCGCGTGCAGCGCGAGCGCATCGAGTTCTACGACCTGCGGGTGCGCGAGGCCGTCGTCCGGCTGGAGCAGGAGTTCCAGGCGGGCGAGCAGCCGATGGAGGTGTGGCACCAGGCCAAGCTGCACTACATCGGCCTGCTGATCGACCACCACCAGCCCGAGTGCGCCGAGACCTTCTTCAACTCGGTCACCACCAAGATCCTGCACCGCACCTACTTCCACAACGACTTCATCTTCGTGCGGCCGGCGGTCAGCACGGAGTACATCGAGAACGACGAGCCCGCGGCCACGCCCACCTACCGCGCCTACTATCCCAGCCGCGAGACGCTGCGCGAGAACATCGTGCGCATCGTCGACAACTTCCAGCTGAAGCGTCCCTTCGACGACCTCGAGCGCGACGCCGGTTTCGTGGTGGAGGCGATCAGCGCGCGGCTCGCGCACGTGAAGCTGCGCGCCAACTTCCAGATCCAGGTGCTGTCGTCCCTGTTCTTCCGCAACAAGGGCGCCTACGTGGTGGGCAAGATCATCAACGGCTTTGCCGAACTGCCGTTCGCGCTGCCGATCCTGCCCGACCGGCACGGCCGGCTGGTGATCGACGCGGCCCTGTTCGGCGAGGACGAACTGCAGATGCTGTTCTCCTTCGCCCGCGCCTACTTCATGGTGGACATGGAGATCCCGGCCGCCTACGTGCAGTTCCTGCGCACGCTGATGCCGCGCAAGCCGCGCGGCGAGCTCTATAGCGCGCTGGGCCTGGCCAAGCAGGGCAAGACGTTGTTCTACCGCGACTTCCTCTACCACCTGAAGCACTCGAGCGACAGGTTCCGCATCGCCCCCGGCATCAAGGGCATGGTGATGCTGGTGTTCGACCTGCCCTCCTTCCCCTACGTCTTCAAGCTGATCAAGGACCGCTTCCCGCCGCCCAAGGAAACCACGCGCGAGCAGATCCAGGCCAAGTACCTGCTGGTCAAGCAGCACGACCGGGTGGGTCGCATGGCTGACACGCTGGAGTACAGCGAGGTGGCGTTCGCCCGCGACCGCTTCGAGGAGGAGCTGCTGCAGGAGATCCGCCACCACGCGCCCAGCCAGCTGGAGGTGGGCGACCGCGACGGCGACGGCCACGAGGAGGTGATCCTCAAGCACCTCTACATCGAGCGGCGCATGATCCCGCTGAACATCTACCTGCAGGAGGCCTTCGATGCCGGCGAGCACGGCCAGGTGGAGCGCGCCGTCATCGAGTACGGCAACGCGATCAAGGACCTGGTGGCCGCCAACATCTTCCCCGGCGACATGCTGTGGAAGAACTTCGGCGTCACCCGTAACGGCAAGGTCGTGTTCTACGACTACGACGAGATCGAATACCTCACCGACTGCAACTTCCGCAAGGTGCCCGAGCCGCACAACGAGGAGGAGGAGATGTCGGGCGAGGTCTGGTACGCGGTGGGCCCGAAGGACGTGTTCCCGGAGACCTTCGCCCCTTTCCTGCTCGGGCACCCGGCCGTGCGCGAGGTGTTCATGCAGCACCACGCCGAGCTGCTGGATCCCGCCTACTGGCAGGCCCACAAGGAGCGCATCCTGGCCGGCTACGTGCACGACGTGTTCCCCTACGAGCGCGAGAAGCGCTTCGTGCGCCGGCAGCAGCACGAGGCCGCGCGCGTGGCCGAGACGGCGCAATGAGCGCGCAATGGAAGGAACTGTGGGAAGTCGCCAGCTTCGTCGTCACCGCGCTGGGCCTGCCCTTCGCGATCCTCTTCTTCGCCTGGGAGCAGCGCAAGGAGCGCGCCAACGAGGAGGAGGAGGGCTACCAGCTGCTGTCGGACGCCTACACCGACTTCCTCAAGGTGGTGCTGGCCAATTCCGACCTGCAGCTGCGCAGCAACGAGCCGCTGGACAACCCCACGCCGGAGCAGCGCGAGCGCATGCTGGTGATCTTCGAGATGCTGGTCTCGCTGTTCGAACGCGCCTTCCTGGTGGCCCACAAGCCGCGCATGAGCGAGGACGAGGCGCGGCGCTGGAACAGCTGGGACGACTTCATGCGCCAGTGGTGCCGGCGCAAGGACTTCCACGGCCACCTGCCACAGCTGCTGCGCGGCGAAGACCCCGAGTTCCGCGACTACATCCGCCGGATCGCCCAGGAGGAGGGCGGTCCGATTCCCCAGGACACCTGATGTCCGCATCCTTCCAGAGGAGAAATCACCATGGCTGATTCCATCGTCATCGTCGGCGCCGCCCGCACCCCCATGGGCGGGTTCCAGGGCGACTTCGCCGCGCTCGCCGCGCACGATCTCGGCGGCGCCGCGATCAAGGCGGCCGTCGAGCGCGCCGGCATCCCGGCCGACGCCGTCGGCGAAGTGCTGTTCGGCAACTGCCTGATGGCCGGCCAGGGCCAGGCGCCGGCGCGCCAGGCCCTGTTCAAGGGCGGCCTGCCCAAGAGCACCGGCGCCGTCACGCTGTCGAAGATGTGCGGCTCCGGCATGAAGGCCGCCATGTTCGCGCACGACATGCTGCTGGCCGGCACCCACGAGGTGATGGTCGCGGGCGGCATGGAGAGCATGACCAACGCGCCCTACCTGCTGCTCAAGGGCCGCGGCGGCTACCGCATGGGCCATGACAAGGTCTACGACCACATGATGCTCGACGGCCTGGAGGACGCCTACCAGGCCGGCCGCTCCATGGGCACCTTCGGCGAGGAATGCGCGGCCAAGTACTGCTTCACCCGCGAGGCGCAGGACGCCTTCGCCACCACGTCGGTGAAGCGGGCGCAGCAGGCCACGGTGTCCGGCGCCTTCGCGGCGGAGATCACGCCGGTGACGGTGAAGGACCGCGCCGGCGAGCGCGTCGTCAGCATCGACGAAGGCCCGGGCAAGGTGAAGCTGGACAAGATCCCGCAGCTGAAGCCCGCCTTCAAGAAGGACGGCACGATCACGGCCGCGTCCTCCTCCTCCATCAACGACGGCGCCGCGGCGCTGGTGATGATGAAGGAGAGCACCGCCGCCCGCCTGGGCGTGAAGCCGCTGGCGCGCCTGGTCGCCCACGCCACGCACGCGCAGGAGCCGGAGTGGTTCACCACCGCGCCCGTGGGCGCCACGCAGAAGCTGCTGGCCAAGACCGGCTGGAAGGTCTCCGACGTCGACCTGTGGGAGGTGAACGAGGCCTTCGCCGTAGTGCCGATGGCGCTGATGGAGGAACTGAAGGTGGCGCACGACATCGTCAACGTCAACGGCGGCGCCTGCGCGCTGGGCCATCCGATCGGCGCTTCGGGGGCGCGCATCATGGTGACGCTGCTGCACGCGCTGAAGGCGCGCGGCGGCAAGCGCGGCATCGCGACGCTGTGCATCGGCGGCGGTGAAGGCACGGCGGTGGCACTGGAGCTGTTCTGATCGCGCCATGAAGGTCCTCGTCCTCGGCGCCTCGCGCGGCATCGGCCTCGAATTCGTGCGCCAGTACCGCGAAGCCGGCGACGCCGTGATCGCCACGGCGCGCGACGACGAAGGCCTCGCGCGCCTGCAGGCGCTCGGCGCCAGGCCGCTGAAGCTCGACGTGACCGATCCGGCGAGCATCAGCGGCCTGGGCTGGCAGCTCGATGGCGAGAAGCTCGACGTGGCGCTCTACGTCGCCGGCGTCATGTCGCACGGAGGTGCCACCGCGCCCCCGGCGCGCGACGACTTCGACCGCGTGATGCGCACCAACGTCTGGGGCGCGATGCAGGCGATCCCGCAGGTGGCGCCGCTGGTGGAGGCGGCCGGCGGGAAGTTCGCCTTCATCAGCAGCCAGATGGGCCACATCGGCGGCGCGGAATCCAGCTACAGCTGGGTCTACCGCGCCAGCAAGGCGGCCCTGAACATGACGGTGGCTTCGGCCCAGCCCGATTACCCGCGGGCCACCTTCCTCGTGCTGAGCCCCGGCTGGGTGCAGACCGACATGGGCGGCAGCGGTGCGCCGCTGGCGGTGGACGCGAGCGTGGAGTGGATGCGCCGCACCATCGAGCTCGCGTACAAGCACCGCCACGTGCCCTTCCTCGACTACGATGGCACGCCCTTCAAGGGCTGGTGAACCGAATGCTCTTGACTCCCGACCAGGAAATGATCCGCGATGCCGTGCGCGATTTCGCGCGCGAGCAGCTGTGGCCCCACGCGGCGCAATGGGACCGCGAGCACACCTTCCCGCGCGATGCGCACCAGGGGCTGGCGGCGCTCGGCGCCTACGGCATCTGCGTGCCGGAGGAGTACGGCGGCGCCGGGCTCGATTACCTCACGCTGGCGCTGGTGCTGGAGGAGATCGCCGCCGGCGACGGCGGCACCAGCACCGCGATCAGCGTCACCAACTGCCCGGTCAACGCCATCCTGATGCGCTACGGCAGCGAGGCGCAGAAGAAGCAATGGCTCGCGCGGTTGGCGAAGGGCGAATTGCTCGGCGTCTTCTGCCTCACCGAGCCGCACGTGGGCAGCGACGCCTCGGCCCTGCGCACGACGGCCACCCGCGCGGGCGACGGCTACGTGATCAACGGCGTCAAGCAGTTCATCACCAGCGGCCAGAACGGCCAGCTCGCGATCGTGATCGCGGTCACGGACAAGGCGGCGGGCAAGCGGGGCATGAGCGCCTTCGTCGTTCCCACCGACACGCCCGGCTACATCGTCGCCCGGCTGGAAGACAAGGTCGGCCAGCATTCCAGCGACACGGCGCAGATCCGCTTCGAGGGCTGCCGCATCCCCGCCGCCAACCTGATCGGCGGGGAAGGCGAGGGTTACCGCATCGCGCTGTCGGCGCTGGAAGGCGGCCGCATCGGCATCGCCGCCCAGAGCATCGGCATGGCACGCAGCGCCTTCGAGGTGGCGCTGCAGTATGCGAAGGAGCGCGAGAGCTTCGGCACCGCGATCTTCAACCACCAGGCGGTGGGCTTCCGCCTGGCCG
>NZ_DASSVG010000211.1:0-4689 GCF_035706265.1 Ramlibacter sp.
GGCGAACAGGCACAGGTAGAGCTTGCCCTCGGTGGACAGGCGGGCGCGGTTGCAGTCGCCGCAGAAGGCCTGGGTGACGCTGCTGATGAAGCCCACCTCGCCGGCACCGTCGGCATAGCCCCAGCGCTGGGCGGTTTCGCCGGGCGCGCTGGCCTCCAGCGGGACCAGCGGGAATTCGGCTGCGAGCCGTGCCCGCACCTCGGCCGAGGGCATCACTTCGTCCATGCGCCAGCCGTTGGTGGCGCCGACGTCCATGTACTCGATGAAGCGCAGCACGATGCCCGTGCCGCGGAAGTGGCGCGCCATGGGCAGGATCTCGTGCTCGTTGGTGCCGCGCTTGACGACCATGTTCACCTTCACCGGCCCGAGCCCGGCCTCGCGGGCGGCGGCGATGCCTTCCAGCACCTCGGCCACGGGAAAGTCGACGTCGTTCATGCGGCGGAACACCGCGTCGTCCAGCCCGTCGAGGCTGACGGTCACGCGCTGCAGGCCGGCCTCCTTCAGCGAGCGCGCCTTGCGCGCCAGCAGCGAGCCGTTGGTGGTGAGGGTGAGTTCCGGCGGCGTGCCATCCACCGTGCGCAGTTCCGACAGCTGCGACACCAGCACCTCGAGGTTCTTGCGCAGCAGCGGCTCGCCGCCGGTGAGGCGGATCTTGTGCACGCCGTGGGCCAGGAACTGGCGCGCCACGCGCGTGATCTCCTCGAAGCTCAGCAGGGAGCCATGCGGCAGGTAGCGGTAGTCCTTGTCGAACACTTCCTTGGGCATGCAGTAGCTGCAGCGGAAGTTGCACCGGTCCGTGACGCTGATGCGCAGGTCGCGTAGCGGCCGGCCGCGGGCATCGGCCAGCAGGCCCGTGGCCGCGACGGGGCGGGCGGGCAGCACGGGCTGCAGCGCCGTCAGGCGCTGGTCGACGAGCGGGATCACGCGTTCAGCCATGCCCCCATTGTGAGGCCGGGCTCCCCCCCGGCCAAGCGCCGGGGCCAGCGGGCCGGCGCCGCGTACGGGAATGTCTTGTTGGTCAAATCGCACGGGTGCGTGAAAACTGGGCGCGGCTCGGCAGATTTACCTGGCACAGCGCGGCGCCTCTGGACCGCGCGGTTGACCCGCACCACAGTGTCGTGGCCGTCGATTTCCGCTGCGGGCTTTTCGGGATTCCCCGCGGCGGCGCCCAGAGGCAGGAGTACCACATGCCCACATCCCTTTCCCGCATCGCCCGGATGCTGCTCGCCGGTGCCCTGCTGTTCGCGGGCGCCGCCCAGGCCGCCGAGGCCTCCAAGCACCTCGCACCCGGATTCTCCGCCCGGCCGGCCGGCTCGAAGCTGGTGGTCGTGCCGGCCGACATGGAGCTCTATTCCATCAGCGCCGGCGGGGTGGTCGAACCGCGCGCGGACTGGACGGAGGCGGCGCAGAAGAACTTCCTGGCGGCGCTGGACGCCAAGGGCAAGCTGCTCGGGCCCGACGTCGCGCAGCTCCCGCCCGCCGCGGCCGACGACCTGTACGAGATCGTCAGCCTGGAACGCGCGGTGGCCAGCGCCATCGCCATGCACCACCGCGGCGGCGACATGCAGCTGCAGACCAAGGGCGACCGGCTGGACTGGTCGCTCGGCGACGCCGTGAAGCCGCTCAAGGAGCGCACCGGCGCCGACTACGCGCTCTTCACCTGGGTGCGCGACACCTATGCCAGCGGCGAACGCAAGGCCGCCATGCTGGCGCTGGCCCTGATCGGCGCGATCAGCGTCGGCGGCGAGCAGGAGGGGCACGCCACGCTCGTGGACCTGAACACCGGGCGCGTCGTCTGGTTCAACAAGATCAGCCGCATGAGCGGCGACCTGCGCGAACCGAAACCGGCCATGGAGACGGTCGAGGCCTTGCTGAAGGACTTCCCGGAGCTGCAGAAATGAACGATCGCCGCGCTTTCCTCCGTTCCGCCTGCCGGCATTGCGTCGGCCTGGGCGCGCTGGGCGGCCTGTCCGCCTATGCGCAGGACCTTTCGGCCATCAAGGTGCCGCACCGCTTCGGCCGGCCGGCCGCCGACACCGACGAAGGCGGCCTCTGGGGCCTGATGGACCGCGAGGAGCGGCGCGTGCGCCGCAGCCCCGTGACCATCCACGACCAGGCCCTGCAGAAGTACCTGCAGGAGCTGGTGTGCAACCTGGCCGGCGACTTCTGCCCCGACGTGCGCGTGTACCCGGTGCGCGTGCCGCACTTCAACGCGATGATGGCGCCCAACGGCATGATGATCGTGTGGAGCGGCCTGATGCTGCGGGCCGAGAACGAGGCGCAGCTCGCCGCCGTGCTGGGCCACGAGCTGGGGCACTACATGGAGCGCCACACCGTCGAACAGCTGCGGGCGATGAAGGACACCGCGGTGCTCAGCACGGTGGTGGGGCTGGTGGGCGGCGTCGGCACCTTCCTCGGCCAGATTGGCCTTTCGGCCACCCTGTTCGCCTTCTCGCGCGAGCACGAGAGCCGCGCCGACCGCATGGGCGTGCGCCTGATGAAGCACGCCGGCTACGACGCCCGCGAAGCCGCCAACGTCTGGGACAACCTGCTGCAGGAACTCAAGGTCACCGGCGGCAAGGATGCCGGCAAGACCGGCGACATCTTCGACACCCACCCGACCAGCGCCGGCCGCCGCGACGAGTTGCTCGCCCTGGCCGGCAACCAGGCGGGCGACAAGGGCCAGGATCGCTACCGCAAGGTGATCGCGCCGCTGCGCATGGGCTGGCTGCACGACGAGATCAAGCGCGGCCAGTACGAGGAGAGCCTGATCCTGTTCGACCGCATGATCGCGCGCGACCCGCAGGACGCCGAGGTCCTGTTCGCGCGTGGCGAGGTCTACCGCCTGCGCGAGGAGAAGGGCGACGGCGAGCGCGCGCTGGCGGACCTGGAGCGTGCCAGCCGCCTGCCCAAGCCGCCGGCCGAAACCTTCCGTTCGCTCGGTCTGCTGCACCAGGAGCGCCACGAACGCGCCGCCGCGGCGCAGGCCTTCGAGACCTTCCTCGCCCAGGCGCCCGACGCGCCCGATGCGGCGATGGTGCGGTCCTATCTTTCGGAGCTGAAGCCGTGAAGCGCCTGCTGCTGCTGATGGCCGTCGTCCTGCTGGCGGCCTGCACCTCGATGAGCAAGGTGCAGGGCGAGCAGGTGGTCGGCGAACGCCTGGTCGTCAACGTGCCGGGCGGATGGAACCGGGTCCTGGACCGGGCCGAGAAGCCGCCCTACGAAGTCTGGACGCAGGAGGGCATCCCGCTGGATCACCTGCGCCTGTGGGCCGGCATCCATCCGGGCCAGCCGCTGCTGACCAAATGGGCCACCTACTCGCGGGCCGAGGACGCGAAGCCGCCGCGCGTGCCGAGCTTCCGCGCCGGGCTCACGCCGGAAAAACTGGTGCGCCTGTTCGAGGAGGTCTATGCGACCGCCGGCACCGTGGCCATCACCAAGGTGGAGCCGACCGTGTTCGCCGGCCAGAAGGGCGTGCGCTTCGAGTTCGCGCTGGCGCGCCGCTCCGACGACCTGAACCTGCGCGGCGTGGTCTGGGTCGCGGTGCGCCCGGACCCGGTCTGGGGCGAAGAGCTCTACGCCGCGAGCTTCGTCGCGCCGAAGCTGTCGTTCTACGAGCGGCTGCTGCCGATGGCGGAAGAGGTCGTGAAATCCGCGCGGGTGCGAAGCAGCGCGGCCGGGGCCTGAGCCCCCGCCTTCGTCATTCCCGCGCAGGCGGGAATCCAGCAAGTGGTGATGCGCCGCTGCTCCCTGCGACGCTCAGCCCCGGGCTTGCCAGGGGTTGAGGAGGACGACGCCCGAAGCTTCGAAATCGGCCACATTGCGTGTTACCACGGTGAGGCCGTGCACCAGCGCAGTGGCGGCAATCAGGCTGTCGCGTTCGGCGCGCCGGTCGGGCACGTGCAAGGCCGCGCAACGCAGCGCTACCGGCACATCGATCGGAAGAATGCGTCCTTCGAACGCCGGCATGACCTGCTCCGCCATCCAGGTCCGCAGGATCGAGCCTTGCACAGAGTCGCGCCGCTGCATTTGCAGCACCCCTTGCTCCAGCTCGAGGATCGAGATCACGGACAGGTACAGGCTGGTCGGATGCAGGGGTCGGGCCCAGGCCACCACGCCGGGGTCCGCGCGGCCCTTCGGTGCCTTGCGCAGTTCGGAAACGACGTTGGTATCGAGCAGGTACATCAGCCCAGGCCAACCGGCTTGGTCAGGCCGCTGGCCTTGGGCGGATCGAACTCGATCTCCTCATCGGCTGCCATGCCCAGCAGGGTGACGATATCGGATCGGCCCTCCGTCAGCTCCCGGTAGCGCTCATACGTCATCAACACGTGCGAAGGCTCGCCGCGGTCCGTGATCACGACCGGACCCTCGGCCGCGGCCTTCTTCGCGCGTGCCGTGTCCTGGTTGAACTCGCGGCTGGTGAGTCTGGTGATGCGTGTCTGTCCGGTCATGTAGCAACGTTACTACATGAGACCTGCGAGCGCAAGACGGGGTGAACTTGGCCCGCTGCATCGCCGTCTGCACCGCAGTCGGGGTTGTCTTCCATCACCCGTGCCGGATCGCCACCGTCTTCAGCGTCGTGAACCCGTACAGCGCCTCGAAGCCCTTCTCGCGGCCGTAGCCGGAGGACTTCACGCCGCCGAAGGGCAGCTCCACGCCGCCGCCGGCGCCGTAGTTGTTGATGAAGAC
>NZ_DASSVG010000212.1:0-4688 GCF_035706265.1 Ramlibacter sp.
GGCTCGCGCTCGGGCATGCCTTCCGGACGCTCGGCCAGCGCCTTCATGGACAGCTTCACGCGGCCCTTGTCGTCGGTCTCCAGGACCTTGACCTTCACGACCTGGCCTTCGGACAGGTAGTCGGTGACCTTCTCCACGCGCTCGTGCGCGATCTGCGAGATGTGCAGCAGGCCGTCCTTGCCCGGCAGCAGGTTCACCAGCGCGCCGAAGTCCAGCAGGTTGGTGATCGGGCCTTCGTAGACCTTGCCCACTTCCACTTCGGCCGTGATCTGCTCGAGGCGCTTCTTGGCCTCTTCGGCCTTGGCGGCGTCGGTGGAGGCGATGGTGATGGTGCCGTCCTCGGCGATGTCGATCTGCGTGCCGGTCTCCTCGGTCAGCGCGCGGATCACCGCGCCGCCCTTGCCGATCACGTCGCGGATCTTCTCCGGGTTGATCTTCATCGTGTACAGGCGCGGCGCCCAGGTCGACACGTCGGCCTTGGCCTCGCCCAGCGCTTCCTGCATCTTGCCCAGGATGTGCATGCGCGCTTCCTTGGCCTGCGCCAGCGCGACCTGCATGATCTCCTTGGTGATGCCCTGGATCTTGATGTCCATCTGCAGGGCGGTGACGCCGTTGACGGTGCCGGCCACCTTGAAGTCCATGTCGCCCAGGTGGTCCTCGTCGCCCAGGATGTCGGTCAGCACCGCGAAGCGGTTGCCTTCCTTGATCAGGCCCATGGCGATGCCGGCCACGTGCGCCTTCAGCGGCACGCCGGCGTCCATCAGCGACAGGCAGCCGCCGCACACGGAGGCCATCGAGGAGGAGCCGTTGGATTCGGTGATCTCGGAGACCACGCGCATCACGTAGGGGAACTCCTCCTTGTTCGGCAGCACCGGGATCAGCGCGCGCTTGGCGAGCCGGCCGTGGCCGACTTCGCGCCGCTTGGTGGAGCCCATGCGGCCCGCTTCGCCGGTGGCGAAGGGAGGCATGTTGTAGTGGAACAGGAAGCGGTCCTGGTATTCGCCGGCCAGCGCGTCGATGCGCTGCGCGTCCTGCTCGGTGCCGAGCGTGGAGACCACCAGCGCCTGCGTCTCGCCGCGCGTGAAGAGCGCCGAGCCGTGGGTGCGGGGCAGCACGCCGGTGCGGATCTCGATCGGGCGCACGGTGCGCGTGTCGCGGCCATCGATGCGCGGCTCGCCGGAGAGGATCTGGCTGCGCACGGTGCGCGCCTCGATGTCGAACAGCAGGTTGTCGACCTTCACCGGATCGAACGCGATGCCCTGCTCCGCCAGCGCGGCATGCACGGACGCGGAGGCGTCGCGCAGGGCCTGGGTGCGGGCCTGCTTGGAGCGGATCTGGTAGGCGGCGCGGATCTTCTCCTCCGCGACGGCGCCGACGCGGGCGATGAACTCCTCGTCCTTCGCCGGCGGCTGCCAGTCCCACACCGGCTTGCCGGCTTCGCGCACCAGTTCGTGGATGGCGTTGATCGCCACCTTGGCCTGGTCGTGGCCGAACACCACGGCGCCCAGCATCACTTCCTCGGGCAGCTGCTGCGCCTCGGATTCCACCATCAGCACGGCGGCCTCGGTGCCGGCGACCACGAGGTCGAGGTCCGACACCTTGCGGGCCGTCGGGCCCGGGTTCAGCACGTACTCGCCGTTGACGTAGCCCACGCGGGCGGCGCCGATCGGGCCGTTGAAGGGGATGCCGGAGATCGCCAGCGCGGCGGACACGCCGATCATGGCGGGGATGTCGGCGTCGACTTCCGGGTTCAGGGAGACGGTGTGCACGACGACGTGCACCTCGTTGTAGAAGCCGTCCGGGAACAGCGGGCGGATCGGGCGGTCGATCAGGCGCGAGGTGAGCGTCTCGTACTCGCTCGGCTTGGCTTCACGCTTGAAGAAGCTGCCCGGGATCTTGCCCGCGGCATAGGTCTTCTCGATGTAGTCGACGGTCAGGGGGAAGAAGTCCTGGCCGGGCTTGGCGGTCTTGGAGCCGACCACGGTGGCCAGCACCACGGTGTCGTCGATGTCCACCAGCACGGCGCCGCCGGCCTGCCGGGCGATCTCGCCCGTTTCGAGCTTGACGGTGTGGGTGCCCCACTGGAAAGTCTTGGTGACCTTGTTGAAGATGCTCATGGCGTGTCCTCTCTTGTGTTGGTCGGAGGGCGTGGGGCCGAACACGATGCCATTCCCGAGGGGCTTGGGCCCCAACCCCTGGGGAATGACACAGCTTCTGTCCGAACCAGCCGCTCCGAAGTGAAAAACGCCTGAGGCAGTTGCGTGAACCGTCTCAGGCGTTCATGCGGCGGGGGCTGCTTACTTGCGCAGGCCCAGCTTGCCGATCAGGGCCGTGTAGCGCTCGGCGTCCTTGTCCTTCAGGTAGGCCAGCAGGCGCTTGCGGCGGTTCACCAGCTGCAGCAGACCGCGGCGGCCATGGTGGTCCTTGGCGTGGGTCTTGAAGTGCGGGGTGAGCTCGTTGATGCGGGCGGTCAGCAGCGCGACTTGCACTTCGGGGCTGCCCGTGTCGTTGGTGCCGCGCGCGTGGGCGGCGACGATCTCTGCCTTGTTGATGGCGGTCATCGGAGATTCCTTTGAATGTTGTTGACTTGCGTACGGCTTGCCGGAACGTGCGGCCGTACGTGCGCTCTGCGGGATGCAGAACCCAAGGATTATAGCGGACCGGCGAAAAGCCCGTCATTCCGGGCTGGCAGCGGGCAGGCTGGCGGTGGAGCGCCAGCGCAACCCCAGCGGTCAGCGAGCGCCAGCGAAGCTGGGGTTCACGCGCGCCTTGCGGCGCGGTTCACCACCAGCCTACGACCTGCGGCCGAGCCATGTGGCGAGCCGGTCCACGCCCTGCCTCAGCCGTGCCACGTCCTTCGACGCGAAGCACCACCTGAGCCAGCCGTTCGCCTCCGGCGCGAAGGCATTGCCGGGCGCCAGCCCGATCCCGGCCTCGGCCACCAGCCGCTTCGCCAGCACCAGCGAATCGTCGAAGCCGTCGAGCTTGAAGAAGGCGTACATGCCGCCCTTGGCGGGGCTCAACTCCACGCCCGGCAGCCCCTGCAGCAGCGGCACCAGGGTGTCGCGGCAGGTCTTCAGGTGGGCCACCACCCGCGGGGTGACCTCATCCGTGCGCTGCATCGCCTCGACCGCCGCCCGCTGCGTGAACACGCTGGCACAGGAGGTGTTGAACTCGATCAGCTTGCCCATGTGGTGGGTCATCTGCGTCGGCATCACCAGCCAGCCCAGGCGCCAGCCGGTCATCAGGAAGCTCTTGGAGAAACTGTGCGCGATCACCAGCCGGTCTTCCGGCTCGGCCACGTCGAGGAAGCTCGGCGCGCAATGGTTGGCGGTCGGCTCGTAGTACAGCCGCTCGTACACCTCGTCGGCCAGGATCCAGGTGCCGGTGCGCCGGCAATGGGCGAGGATCGCCTCCTGCTCCGCCCGCGAGAGCGTCCAGCCGGTCGGGTTGTTGGGGGCGTTGACGATCAGCAGGCGGGTGGCCGGCGTGATCGCGTCCAGCAGGCGCTGCAGGTCCAGCGTCCAGGCGCCCTCCTTCGGCGTGAGGGCCACCGGCTTCAGCCGCGCGCCCATGATGCGCGCCTGCGCCGGCAGGTTGGGCCACACGGGCGTGACCACCACCACCTCGTCGCCGGCGTCGACCACCGCCTGGCAGGCGAGCATCAGGGCGTTGACGCCGCCGGAAGTGACCGCGATGCGCTCCGTGCCGATCGGCCCGTGCAGCTTCGAGCTGTAGGCGGAGATGGCCTGGCGCAGCTCGGGCAGGCCCAGGTTGTGGGCATAGAAGGTCTCGCCCGAGCGCAGCGACGCGATCGCCGCCTCGCGGATGAACTCCGGCGTGACCTCGTCGCTCTCGCCGAACCAGAAGGGCAGCACGTCGCTGCGCCCCATGCCGGCGTTGGCCACTTCGCGGATCTTGGATTCTTCGAGGTCGATGACCGTCTTGCGCATCGCTCGATTGTCGATGATCCGAAAGGGCGGCGCAGGAATACGGACAACCGGACGCAAAGGACGCGAAAGATACGCAAAGGACGCAAAAAGGAAAGCGGAACCAAGGTCTCTTTTGCGTCCTTTGCGGAACCTTTGCGTCCTTTGCGTCCGGCTGCTTGCGGCCGACCCGTCCGCTCGTCGACGTCTAGGCCGGGCGCACCATCCTGCACGCATGCGGCAGTTCCGCCTGCGCCGGCGGGAGCACGCGCACGGTGCGGAAGCCGTAGCCGGAGCCTTCGACGTCGAAGCGCACGCCCGGCGTGCCCTGGCGGTCCATGAGGCCCACCACCAGCGGCTGCTGGAACTGGTGGTCGGCCGCGCGCATGCGCCCGGTCTGGCCGGCAAAGGTGACCTGCACCTGCTCCAGCGCCAAAGCCAGCGGCACCGCATCGGCGCTGCCGGCGCGCTCGATCGCCTGCGCCCGCGCCTCGACGGCCATCTGCATGCGCAGGTGCACGTAGTCGTCCGCCGGCCGCGGGAAGCGCTGGCGGAAGGACTGGTAGAAGGCCTCGCTCTCGCGCGTGGGCAGGTTGGGCAGCCACTCGGCCACCGCGAGCACCTTGCCGACGCCGGCCTCGCCGATCGCCGCCGGCGCGCCCAGCGCGTTGCCGTAGAAGGTGTAGAAGCGGCCCTCGAAGCCGATCTCGCGCGCGGCCTTCACCAGCAGCGTGAGGTCGTTGGAGAAGTTGCCGGTGA
>NZ_DASSVG010000213.1:0-4838 GCF_035706265.1 Ramlibacter sp.
GCGGCGCCGGTGTTCCTGGCTGAAGCGGAACAGGTAGCCGCGGCATTCGGTGGCCGCGAGGATGCAGGCGCGGATCCCGGGATCGAGCTGCTCGGGCGCCACGCCGGGATAGGGTGCGAGCCGGGCCAGGATATCCGGATACGGGATCAAGGTGACATTGCGACCCCCTTCGGGATCGAATCCGAGGGTGGCGAGTTCGCCGAGGCTGGTACGAAACGGCTCGATCTTCCGCACCGCTTCCTCGGCTTGGGCATACGTTGCGAACGGCGCCGGCGTGTCGGAACTCCCGCGCGGAAGCATGCCGGAACAGCCCGCCAGGAGCACTGCGGCAAGAGTGGCCGGGAAGATGGCGCAGCGCATGAAGGAAGTATGGTGCACGGCGCACCACCGAAGTTGATGGCCGTCAGGCAGCGCATGCGTTGGACCAGGCCACCGGGGACGGCTCGGGCGCCGCATCGCGCTTGTGGCCTCCTCCCAGGCCCCGGACCCGCGTCCTTCGGCGACGGCGCGGATTTCGCGCACGACCCGGCCGGCCGGCCCGTTCGCCTTTTCCAGGTAGGAAGCCACGCCGGAGGCGACCGCCCGGAGGCCGTACCGCTGAGCCGAATAGGCGGAGAGAAGGAGGTCACCCGGCGCGCATCGTCGTGCCGGCCTGAGCCTGCACGCGCACGCGCGCCGGCGGCAGCGCGATCGTGAAGGTGGAGCCCTGGCCGGGCGCGCTGTCGATGCGCAGCTCGCCGCCATGGCGCTGCACGACGTGCTTGACGATCGCCAGCCCCAGGCCGGTGCCGCCGCTTTCGCGCGAGCGGCTGCGGTCCACCCGGTAGAAGCGCTCGGTCAGGCGCGGCAGGTGCTCGGGCGGGATGCCGGGGCCGCTGTCGCGCACCGACAACACCGCACCGCCTCCGGGCGTGCTCGCCGCCCGCACTTGCACCGTGCCGCCGGAAGGCGTGTAGCGCACCGCATTGCTCACCAGGTTGGACAGCGCGCTTTGCAGCTCGCCCGGCGCGCCGCTGAGGGCCATGTCGGGCGCAGCCTCGAACGCGAGCCGCAGGGTCTTGGCCTGTACGGTGGCCAGCGCGCGCGCCTCCTGCTCGCACTGGGCGACCAGGCTCTGCGCGGCCACCCACTCGCCCTCGCCCGGCGGCGGGCTGCCTTCCAGGCGCGAGAGCGTGAGCAGGTCCGCCACCAGCATCTGCATGCGCTCGGCCTGCTGCGCCATCATGCCGAGGTAGCGCTCGCGCTCCGCGGCGGGCAATTCGAGCGTCTGCAGCGTCTCGACGAAGCCGGAGAGCACCGTCAGCGGCGTGCGGATCTCGTGCGAGACGTTGGCCACGAAGTCGCGCCGCATGCGCTCCGCCTGCTCCACTTCCGTGACGTCGCGCGAGAGCAGCAGCCGCTTGCCTTCACCGTAGGGATGCACGTGCAGCGCCAGCCTGCGCGGCCGCGCCGGGGTGCTGCGCGGCGCATCGATCACCACCTCGCCGTTGTAGTTGCCGGCGTGGTAGAACGCGGCGAAGCGAGGATCGCGCAGCAGGTTCACCACCTGCTGCTGCAGGTCGCGCTGCGCATCCAGCCCCAGGTGGGTGGCCGCGGTCTGGTTGAACCATTCGATGCAGCCGCGCCCATCGAGCAGCACCACGCCATTCGGCGAGCTGCGGATCGCATCGAGGAAGGCCTCCAGCCGCCGCTCGGCATCTTCCGCGCGTTCCTCGCGCGCGGCCAGCGCCCGTCGCGCCCGCGCCGCCGCCCGACCCCACACGCCGCCCATGGCGGGGGCGCCGCGCAGCTGGCCGGCGTCGAGCCAGCGCAGCACGCGCGAGGCCGCGAGCGTGTCGACCGCGAACCAGGCCGCCGCACCCGCAGCCATGCCGAGGGTGGCGCCCGGCCAGGACTCCAGCAACCAGCCGACCAGGGCCCCGAGAGCGAGGCTCAGCGCAAAGGCGAAGGCACGGGCGCTCACGCGCTCCCCGGCTGCGCCGTGATGCGGTAGCCCGCCCCGCGCACCGTCTCCACCAGGGCTCCCGCCGGGCCCAGCGCCTCGCGCAGGCGCTTCACGTGCACGTCCACCGTGCGCTCCTCGAGGAAGACGTGGTCGCCCCAGACGCGGTCCAGCAGCTGCTGGCGGCTGTGCACCCGCTCGGGATGCTTCATCAGGAAGTGCAGCAGCTTGAATTCCGTCGGTCCCAGCTTCAGCGGCTGGCCGTTGAACGACACGCGATGCGTGGCGGCATCGAGCGCCAGGCCGCCGAGCGTCACGCCCTCTTCCGATTTCTCCGGCGCGCGCCGCCGCAGCACCGCGCGGATGCGCGCCAGCAGCTCCCGGGTGGAGAAGGGCTTGGTGATGTAGTCGTCGGCCCCGGCATCCAGGCCGGCGACCTTGTCCGGCTCGTCGCCGCGGGCGGTGAGCATGAGGATCGGCACGCCGCGAGTGCGGGCGTCGGCGCGCCAGCGGCGCGCGAGCTGCACGCCGCTGGCGCCGGGGAGCATCCAGTCCAGCAGGATCGCATCGGGCAGCACGGCGTCGATCTCGCGCTGCGCGGCCTCGCCGTCCTCCGCCCAGACCGGCGCGAGGCCGTTGTGGCGCAGGTTCACGGCGATCAGCTCGGCGATCGCGGGCTCGTCCTCGACGATCAGGATGCGGGCTTGCGGCTTCATCCGCGCGACTTCACGGTGGATTCGATCTGCTCCATCGTACTGTGCCGCACGTCCGCGCCCTTGGCCACGTAGATGATGAACTCCGCGATGTTGGTCGCATGGTCGCCGATGCGCTCGATCGCCTTGGCCACGAACAGCAGGTCCAACCCGGCGGAGATGGTGCGCGGGTCTTCCATCATGTAGGTGATGAGCTTGCGCACGAAGCCGTCGAACTCGCGGTCCAGCGCATCGTCGGCCTTCAGGATGGCCAGCGCGGCTTCGGTGTCCAGCCGCGCGAAGGCATCCAGCGCCTGGCGCAGCTGCCCGCTGGCGAGCTCCGCCGCCACCCGCAGCTCGCCCGCCGGCAGCGGGCGCAGCGCGCCGCCCTTGGCCACGATGGCCTGCACCATGCGCGCCACGCGCTCGGCCTCGTCGCCCACGCGCTCCAGGTTGGCCGTGACCCTGGACATCGCCATCAGCAACCGCAGGTCGCGCGCCGCCGGCTGGCGCCGCGCGATCACGGAGGACAGCTCGCGGTCGATCTCCAGCTCCATCAGGTTGACGCGGTGCTCGTCCTGCATGACGCGCGCCGCGGCCTCTTCGTTGAAGTTGGCCAGGGCGTAGCTCGCCTGCCGGATCTGCGCCTCGGCCAGCCCGCCCATTTCCATCACGCGCGAGGACAGCGCGTTGAGCTCGCTGTCGAACTGGGTGGAGAGATGCTTGTCCGTCATGTCCCTGCCTCCTTCAGCCGAAGCGGCCGGTGATGTAGTCCTCGGTCTCACGGCGCCGGGGCTTGAAGAAGATCTGCTCCGTCTCGCCCACTTCGACCAGCTGGCCGAGATACATGTACGCCGTGTAGTCGGAGACCCGCGCCGCCTGCTGCATGTTGTGCGTGACCATCACGACGGTGTAGTCCTTCTTCAGCTCGGTGATCAGCTCCTCGATCTTGCCGGTGGAGATCGGATCCAGCGCCGAACACGGTTCGTCCAGCAGCAGCACGTCCGGCTTGATGGCGATGCCGCGCGCGATGCACAGGCGCTGCTGCTGGCCGCCGGAGAGGCTGGCGCCGCTCTGGCGCAGCTTGCCCTTCACCTCGTCCCACAGCGCCGCCTTCTGCAGCGCCCATTCGACGCGCTCGTCCATCTCCTCGGCGCCGAGGTTCTCGAACAGGCGCACGCCGAAGGCGATGTTGTCGTGGATCGACATCGGGAACGGCGTGGGCTTCTGGAACACCATGCCGATCCTGGCGCGGATCAGCGCCACGTCCTTCTTCGAGGTCAGCAGGTTCTCGCCCTCGTAGGCGATCTCGCCCTCGGCCCGCTGGTCCGGATAGAGCTGGTACATGCGGTTGAAGGTGCGCAGCAGCGTGGACTTGCCGCAGCCGGAGGGCCCGATGAAGGCCGTGACCTTCTTCTCGGGGATCTCCAGGTTGATGTTCTTCAGCGCGTGGTACCTGCCATAGTAGAAGTCGAGGTTGCGGACGGTGAGCTTGGCTGGGGCGGGCGAGGACATTCAGGACTTGCTGCGCGTGAGCACACGCGCCAGGATGTTGAGGCCGAGCACGGCCAGGGTGATGAGGAAGACGCCGGCCCAGGCGAGCTGCTGCCAGTTTTCGTAGGGGCTCAGCGCGAACTTGAAGATCGTCACCGGCAGGCTGGCCATGGGCTGGTCCAGGTCGGAGGTGAAGAACTGGTTGTTCAGCGCGGTGAAGAGCAGCGGCGCCGTCTCGCCCGCGATCCGCGCGACGGCGAGCAGCACCCCGGTGACGACGCCGGCGCGGGCGGCGCGCAGCGTGATGCCGGAGATCACCTTCCACTTCGGCGCGCCGAGCGCGTAGGCCGCTTCGCGCAGGCCGGCGGGCACCAGCAACAGCATGTTCTCGGTGGTGCGGATCACGATCGGGATCACGATCAGCGCCAGCGCGATGCCGCCCGCCCAGCCGGAGAAGTGCCGGAAGCGCGCCACCACCACGCCGTAGACGAACAGGCCGATCACGATGGAAGGCGCCGACAGCAGGATGTCGTTGACGAAGCGCGTGGTGGCGCCCAGCCAGCCCCTGCGGTCGTACTCCGCCAGGTAGACGCCGGCCAGGATGCCGATCGGCGTGCCGACGAAGGTGGCCAGCGCCACCATCAGCACCGAGCCCCAGATCGCGTTGAGCAGGCCGCCCGCTTCGTCGGGCGGCGGCGTCATCTCGCTCA
>NZ_DASSVG010000214.1:0-16505 GCF_035706265.1 Ramlibacter sp.
AGACGCGCCCGCTGGTGGAGTACTACAGCAGCTGGGCGAAGGACGACCCGCAGAACGCGCCCAAGGTGCGCAAGATCGACGGCCTGGGCTCGGTCGACGAGATCACCGCGCGGGCGTTGCAGGCGCTGGCGGACTGCTGACGCGCAAGCCGCGCCACTGGCGTGGCGCATCCCGTAGGCTGGTGCTGACCGCGCGCTACGCGCGCCGGAAGCCCAGCGCTTCAGGCCCCCATCAACTCCAGCATCAACGCCACCCGCGCCTTCACCGGCGTGAGGCCCTCCGCCGCCGGCAGGCGATCGCCGGCGTGCGGCAGCACGCGCCCTTGCAGGCAACGCGACGCGCGCCGCACCGCGACGCCCGCCTGTTGCGCCTCCAGCAGCGCCTCCTCCAGGGCGCGATGCACCGTGCCGTTGCCGGTGCCGGCCACCACGATCCCGGGCACGCCGTCCTTCACCAGCGCCCGCACGATCGCCCCGCCCGCGCCCGCGTGGCTCAGCACGATCTCCACCCGCGGCCACTGGCCCGGATCGGGCAGCGTGCCCGCTGCACGCACCGTCCCACCCTGCGGCCACGCGCGCAGCACGCGCAACTGCCCCTCTTCCACATAGGCCACCGGCCCGGCATCCCCCGACGCGAACGCATTCGAGCGGTAGCCGTGCACCTTCTGCACGTCCGCCGCGCCGTGCACGCTGCCCGCGAACACCACGCACACGCCGCGCGCCTCGCCGGAAGCCGCGACCGCAAGCGCATCCACCAGGTTCTGCGGGCCGTCCGCCGCCACCGAGGTGGCGGGCCGCATCGCGCCGGTCAGCACCACGGGCTTCGCCGGCGCCAGCACCTGCTGCAGGAAGAACGCGCTCTCCTCCATCGTGTCGGTGCCGTGCGTGACCACGATGCCGGCCACCTCCGGCTGCGCGAGCCAGTGGGCGCAGCGCTGCGCGAGCGCGCGCCAGACCGCGAAGTCCATGTCCTTGCTGTCGATCTGCGCCACCTGCTCGCCTTCGATGGCGAAGCCGACCGGCCGCGGCAGGCCCGCCAGCAGCTGCTCCACCCCGAGCTGCGCTGCCTGGTAGGCCAGGTTGTCGCTGGCCGATGCGGCGCGGCCGGCGATGGTGCCGCCGGTCGCCAATACCACGAGTTTTCCCTTGTGCCCTTGCATTCGGCTCCAAACTGTTGAAAAATACAGGTACTGGATATCAACACAGTCCCGCCATGGCCATCAACGCTCGCACGCCCGACAGCGCACCGGAGACGGAGTCGCCCGAGGCTCCCAAGCTTACGCCGCGCCAGCAGCAGATCTTCGACCTGATCCAGACGGCGATCGAGCGCACGGGCGCGCCGCCCACCCGCGCCGAGATCGCGGAGGAGCTCGGCTTCAAGTCAGCCAATGCGGCCGAGGAGCACCTGCAGGCGCTGGCGCGCAAGGGCGTGATCGAGCTGGTGAGCGGCACCTCGCGCGGCATCCGCCTGAAGGGCGCGACGCTGCGCGCGATCCAGGAGGCGCGCGTCAAGCAGTTCGATCTGCCCCTGCCCACCCTGCTGCAGTTGGCCCTGCCCCTGGTGGGCCGCGTGGCTGCCGGCTCGCCCATCCTGGCGCAGGAGCACGTGGACAAGACGTACTACGTGGAAAGCGGCCTGTTCCAGCGCCGGCCAGACTACCTGCTCAAGGTACGCGGCATGTCCATGCGCGATGCCGGCATCATGGATGGCGACCTGCTCGCCGTGCAGTCCACCCGCGAGGCCAAGAACGGCCAGATCGTGGTGGCGCGCCTCGGTGACGACGTCACGGTCAAGCGCTTCCGGCGCAACAAGCACCTGATCGAGCTGCATGCCGAGAACCCGGATTTCCCCACCATCGTGGTGGAGCCGGGCGAGCCGTTCGAGATCGAGGGCGTCGCGGTCGGCCTGATCCGCAACACGATGCTCATGTAAGCCACGGCTGCTGGCGCAGGTGGCAGGCGTATGGCGAGGCGTTCGCCATCACCCTGCGGCAGCAGCCCCCGTCCCAATCCTGCCTGTGTCTCTTCCAGGAGCTGTCACATGGCAAGCGCATTCCTCACCTTCTCGCTCTCCCGTCTCGCCGCCGCTTTCCGCGGCTTGTTCGCCGCCCTGGCGCCGCGCACCGGGGATTCGCCCGCCGCGCCGGCGCGCGGGCTGGCAGGGGCGCGCTGCGCCCCCGCGCAGGAGGTCAAGCCGCTGCGCGTCGTGCGCGTGCTGGAGCCGAGCGCCCCGCGCAGCACCGCCGGCCGCATGGTGATCTCGGGCCGCCTGGCCGACGTCTGCGCCGAGCTCGATCGCCTGGCCGCGCTGGAGATGGGCGTCTCGTAGGCTGGCGGTGAACCGCGCCGCCAGGCGCGCTGAACCCCAGCGCTTCGCTGCGCTCGCGCATCGCTGGGGTTCGCATGGCTCACCACCAGCCTACCGGGCCTGCGTCACCCAGGCAGCCACCGCCTCACCGCCCCGCCGCACCCGCCAGGTAATCCGCCTTGCCCAGGTCCACGCCGTTGTGGCGCAGGATGGCGTAGGCGGTGGTGACGTGGAAGAAGAAGTTGGGCAGCGCCCAGGTCGTGAGATAGGCCTGGGCACTCATGGTGAGCGTGCGGTCGCGGCCGGCCGGGAAGGTGATCTGCTTGTCCTCGGTGCCGTCCATGGCACCGGCGGGCACGGTCTCCAGGTAGTCCAGCGTCTTGCGGATGCGCTCCTTCAGCTCGGGAAAGGTCGCTTCCTTGTCCTCGAACTTCGGGGCTTCCACGCCGGAGATGCGGGCCGCGCACAGCTTGGCCGCGTCGCAGGCGATCAGCACCTGGCGCGTGAAGGGCAGCATGTCCGGCGCCAGGCGGTAGGTGGTCAGCGCCGAGGGGTCGAAGTTGCGCGCCTGCGCGCTCGCCTCGCCCTTGTCCAGGATGTGGGCCAGGTTGCGCAGCATGTGCTGGAACACCGGGATGCTCGCCCCGTACATCGACATCGTCATGAAAGATTTCCTTTTCGTCGAAAGGCGCCATCTTAGGAGCGAGCGCCATGTCCCCGCAGGCGGTCCGTTCTGGCTGGCGCGCCACGGCGGCCACCCCGTCTTCCAGCGCGGCCATGGTCCGCGCGGCCCGCAAGGCACAATCGAGGGAATGAACATCGTGATCCTCGACGACTACCAGGATGCCGTGCGCAAGCTGCAGTGCGCCTCCAAGCTGGAAGCCTATCCCGCCAAGGTCTTCACCAACACCGTGAAGGGCATCGGGCAGCTCTCCGTGCGCCTGCGCGACGCCGACGTGATCGTCCTGATCCGTGAACGCACCCACATCACGCGCCAGCTGGTCGAGAAGCTGCCGCGCCTGAAGCTCATTTCCCAGACCGGCCGCGTCGGCGCCCACATCGACGTGGAAGCCTGCACCGAGCGCGGCATCGCGGTGGCCGAGGGCGTGGGCTCGGCGGTCGCGCCGGCCGAACTCACCTGGGCGCTGATCATGGCGGCGATGCGCCGCCTGCCGCAGTACATCAGCAACCTGAAGCACGGCGCCTGGCAGCAGTCCGGCCTCAAGTCCTCCTCCATGCCGCCCAACTTCGGCATCGGCCAGGTGCTGCGCGGCAAGACGCTGGGCATCTGGGGCTACGGCAAGGTCGGCCAGCTGGTGGCCGGCTACGGCAAGGCCTTCGGCATGCGCGTGCAGGTCTGGGGCAGCCCCGAGTCGCGCGCCCGGGCCGAGGCCGACGGCCTGCTGCCCGCCCCCAGCCGCGAGGCCCTGTTCGCCGAAAGCGACGTGCTCACGCTGCAGCTGCGCCTGAACGACGAAACCCTGGGCATCGTGCGGCTGGAGGACCTCAACCGCATGAAGCCCACCTCGCTGCTGGTGAACACCTCGCGCGCGGAGCTGATCGAGCCCGAGGCGCTGATCGCCGCGCTCAACCGCGGCCGCCCGGGCATGGCGGCCATCGACGTGTTCGAAAGCGAGCCGATCCTGCAGGGCCACGCCCTGCTGCGGCTGGAGAACTGCATCTGCACGCCGCACATCGGCTACGTGGAGCAGGAAAGCTACGAGTTGTACTTCGGCGCCGCCTTCGACAACGTGGTGAACTTCATCAAGGGCACGCCCACCAACATCGTCAACCCGGGCGCGCTGCAGGTGCGGCGCTAGTGTCCGCGCTCGCCGCGCCGGCCGCCCGCGAACGGCTGCCCGCCGTGCTGTGGCCGCTGCTGTTCGGCAACTTCGTGATCGGCACCGGCGTGATGGTGGTGGCCGGCACGCTCAACGAGATCAGCCGCGAGCTCGCCGTGCCCGTGTCCACGGCGGGCCAGCTGATCTCGGCCGGCGCGCTGCTGATGTGCGTGGGCGCGCCGCTGCTCGCCGCCGTGGTGGCCGGGTGGGACCGGCGGCGCCTGCTCTCCTGCGCCATGCTCTGGTACGCGCTGATGCACCTGGCGTGCGCCCTCGCGCCCGGCTTCGGCTCGCTGCTCGCGCTGCGCGTGATCGCGCTGGTGCCGCCCGCCATCTTCACGCCCCAGGCCGCGGCCTCGCTGGGCCTGCTGGTGGCGCCGTCGCAGCGCGGGCGCGCCATCACCTTCATCTTCCTCGGCTGGTCGCTCGCCTCGGTGATCGGCATGCCCCTGAGCGCGCTGGTGGGCGGCCTCCTGGGCTGGCGCAGCGCCATGCTGATGGTGGCGGGGCTCAGCCTCCTGAGCGCCGCCTGGGTCTGGCGCGCGCTGCCCGAGGGCGTGAAGCCGCCCGCGCTGTCGCGCGCGGCCTGGCAGCAGACGCTGCGTTCGGGCGCGCTGATGGTCGCCGTGGCCGTGACGGTGCTCTCGGCCGCCGGCCAGTTCGTGCTGTTCTCGTACATGGCGCCCTACCTGCGGCAGCAACTGGGCGTGGCCCCGGGTGCGCTGAGCCTGTACTTCCTATGCTTCGGCGCCTTCGGGCTGGCCGGCAACGTGCTCATGACGCGCCACATCGACCGCCTCGGCGCCGGCCGCGCGGTGATGATCGGCCTGGGCCTGATGGCCGCCAGCATGCTGCTGTTCCCGCTCGGCCTCTCGCTGTCGCTGGTGATGGCGGTCAGCGTGCCGTGGGCGCTGGGCTGCTTCTCCACCAACTCGGCGCAGCAGGCGCGGCTGGTGGGGATGGCGCCGGCGCTCGCCTCTGCGACCGTCGCCCTGAACTCCTCCGCGATCTACGCCGGCCAGGCGATCGGCGCCGCCACCGGCGGCTGGATGATCGCGCGCGGCGGCATGGAGTGGTTGCACTGGGCCGGGCTGGCGGGCCTGCTGGCCTCGATGGCAGCGAGTGCACTGGCAAGCCGCTTCGCGGCAAGCGGGCGCTAGGCTAGAAGCCCCGGGAATCCCTGCCCGAGGCGTCGAACTCCGGCGCCGTCGTCGGCTCGTCCAGGTCGACGTCAAGCACCGGCAGCTCGCTCAGGGCGGCGCTTTCGCTCTCCCCGGCCAGCTCGCCGAGGTCGATGTCGACGCCGAGGCGGGCGGAAGCGGGCGGGATCATCATCCGTTCGCGCTCGGTGCCGGTGGGCCCCGGGGGGTCGGCCAGGCCCTGCTCGTGCGCCTCGAGCAGCGCCCTCGCCTGCGCGTAGTCGCCGAGCGAGTGGTAGAAGGCCACCCGCTCGTGCACGTCGACCGGTTCGTGCACCCCGGCGCCGCCCGCGAGGCTGCCGCCGAAGCCCCCGAACTCCCCGCCCCGCGGCGAAGGCGGTGTCGGCGTGTCTTCGACGAAGATCGGCGCCAGCCCGACGTCGTCCACGGCGGGCGCCGGCGTTCCCTGGTCCGGCGTCGCTGTCAGTGCTCCTTGCCCCGAAACCGGGGTCAGTGCTCCGTCATCCGGCAACGGCGTCGGCGCTCCCGGCGCCTCCCCCCGCACGGGTGCCGGCGGCCCTTCGCGCAGGATCGCCGCCGGCTGGGTGTGCAGCCCCTGTCCCGCCGGGCGCGCGCCCGAGCGCGACGCGCCGTGCTCCTCGAACCAGCGGCCCACGCGCTTCAGGCGCTGCTCGCCATACCAGCGCCAGCCGACCCAGGCGGCCAGCCCCAGCAGCAGCACGGACAGCAGGACGACCAGTGCGCCGGCGATGCTGCGCTCGCCGCGGCTGCGATCGATCTCCGCGCGCAGGCCCGCTACGGCGGCGGCGTTCTGCTGCGCGAGCTCACGCAGTGCCCTCAGTTCCCCTTCCAGCGCCTGCAGGCGCGGCTCCGGCGTGGCGGCGTCCGGCGCCGCCTGCGACGCCACCGGGCGAGCGGCCGGCGCGGCAGCCTGCGCCTGCGACTCGGCGGCCGCGAACGCGCTGCCACCGCACGCGATCGACCAGACGCACGCGGCAAGCCCCAGGGCACGGCCGTTTACTTTAGGAAACATGGAAGGGCCCATTCTAGGCACCGCGCGCCGCCGGCCTCCGAAAACTTGAGCCCGGGGCCCGTTGCGCGCACGGGGATAATGCCCGCATGGAGACTCCTTACAACACGATCGGCATCGCAGGTGCCGGCGCCATGGGCCGGGGCATCGCGCAGATCGCCGCCCAGTCCGGCAGCACCGTGCGGCTCTACGACACCCAGCCCGAGGCCGTGCAGCGCGCGGTGCGGGAACTCGGCGCGCAATGGGACCGCCTGCAGGAAAAAGGCCGCATGGACGCCGCCGCGGTGCAGGCCGCGAAGCAGCGCGTGCAGCCCGCCGCCAGCCTGCAGGAGCTGGCCGACTGCGCGCTGGTGATCGAAGCCGTGATCGAGCGGCTCGATGTCAAGAAGGCGCTGTTCGCGCAGCTCGAGGACATCGTGGGGCCGGAGGCCGTGCTGGCCACCAACACCTCGTCGCTCTCGGTCACCGCGATCGCCAACGGGCTGCGGCGGCCGCAGCGCGTGGCCGGCTACCACTTCTTCAACCCGGTGCCGCTGATGAAGGTGGTGGAGGTGATCGCCGGCCTGAAGACCGATCCCGCCGTCTGCGAAGGCCTCACCGCCTATGCGAAGCAGATGGGCCACACGCCGGTGCAGGCGCAGGATTCGCCCGGCTTCATCGTCAACCACGCAGGCCGCGGCTACAACACCGAGGCGCTGCGCATCGCCAGCGAAGGCGTGGCCGATTTCGCCACCATCGACCGCATCCTGCGCGACCAGGCCGGCTTCCGCCTCGGCCCCTTCGAGCTGATGGACCTCACCGGGCTGGACGTGTCGCACCCGGTGATGGAGTCGATCTACCGCCAGTACTACGACGAGCCGCGCTACCGCCCGAGCGCGATCGCGGCCCAGCGCGTGGCCGGCGGCGTGCTGGGGCGCAAGACCTCGGAGGGCTTCTACCGCTACGCCGAAGGCAAGCAACAGGTGCCGCCCGAGCCGCCCGCGCCCGCGGTGCAGGAGATCCCGCCGGTGTGGGTTTCCACCCGCGCCGCCCGCCGCGCCGAGCTGTACCAGCTGCTGAAGGACCTGGGCGCCAAGGTGGAGACGGGCCAGTCGCCCTCGGCCCAGGCGCTCACGCTGGTGGCGCCGCTCGGCTTCGACGTCACCACCGTCGCCGTGGTGGAACGGCTCGATCCCGCCCGCACGGTGGGCATCGACCTGCTGATCGAGGACAGCGCCACCAAGCGCCGCGTGCTGGCCACCAATCCCGCCACCCGCGCCGACATGCGCGACGCCGCCCACGCCCTGTTCGCGCGCGACGGCAAGCCGGTCAGCGTGATCCGCGATTCGGGCGGCTTCGTCACCCAGCGCGTGGTGGCCACCATCGTCAACATCGCCGCCGACATGTGCCAGCAGCGCGTCTGCTCGCCGCGCGACCTGGAGACGGCCGTGACCCTGGGCCTGGGCTACCCGCTCGGCCCGCTGGCCATGGGCGACCGCTGGGGCCCGACCAACATCCTCGAAGTGCTGTTCAACCTGCAGACGGTCTACGGCGATCCGCGCTACCGCCCCAGCCCGTGGCTGCGCCGGCGTGGCGCCATCGGACTGTCGCTGCTGCAAGAGGAAGCCTGAACGATGGCCGCCGAACTGAAAAGCGCCACCCAGGGCCGCACCATGGTCCTGACCATCAGCAATCCGGAGATGCGCAACGCGCTCGGGCCGGAGATCTATGCCGCGGGCGTCGAGGCCCTCAACGTCGCCGACAGCAACCCCGAGGTGCGCAGCGTCGTGATCACCGGCGAGGGCAGCACCTTCTGCGCCGGCGGCAACCTGCAGCGCCTGCTGGCCAACCGCGCCCAGCCGCGCGAAGTGCAGGCCCAGTCGATCGACGGCCTGCACGGCTGGATCGAGGCGATCCGCACCTTCCCCAAGCCGGTGATCGCCGCGGTCGAAGGCGCGGCCGCCGGGGCGGGCTTCTCGCTGGCACTGGCCTGCGACTTCCTGGTGGCCGCGGAAGACGCGGTGTTCGTCATGGCCTACAGCAGCGTGGGGCTGTCGCCCGACGGCGGCGGCAGCTGGAGCCTGGTGCAGGCGCTGCCGCGCCAGGCCGTCAACGAGCTGCTGATGTTCGGCGAACGCATCGGGCCGCTGCGGCTGCAGCAGTTCGGCATGGTCAACCGCGTGAGCGCGCCCGGCGGCGCGCTGCAGGACGCGCTGGCCCTGGCCGAGCGCCTGAACGAGCGGGCACCCAACGCGATCGCCAGCATCAAGGAGCTGGTCAACGATGCGGCCGTCGCGCCGCTCGACCGCCACCTCGCATCGGAGCGCGAGCACTTCGTGCGCAACCTGTACCACGCCAACGGCGGGATCGGCATCCAGGCCTTCCTCGCCCGGCAGAAGCCGGAGTACCCGTGAGAATCAGCACGGTCCCCCAAGCGACAGAAACGGGCCCGCAGTCGCTCACAAGACAGACCATGGACGACCCGATTCTTACCATCGAGGAACGCGCGGCCATCAACAATGGCCGCTGGTTTTCCTCCCTCTCGCCATCGCTGCGCCACGACATCCTCCGATGTGCCTTCGTCAAACGCTTCAAGGACGGCGAGCTGATCTGCGCGCGCGGCGACCCGGCCGAATTCTGGAGCGCGGTGGCGCGCGGCGCGGTGCGCGTGAGTTCGACCTCCATCACCGGCAAGCAGGTCACGCTCACCTACGTCGAGCCGGGGATCTGGTTCGGTGACGTCGCCATCTTCGACGGCGAGCGCCGCACGCACGACGCCTATGCGCACGGCGACACCACGATGCTGCTCGTCTCGCGGGCGGACCTGCAGAAGATCCTGGCGCAGCACGTGGAGCTGTACGAGGCGCTGCTCAAGCTGCAGGCGCGCCGCGTGCGCCAGCTGTTCGGGCTGGTCGAGGACCTCAACACGCTGCCGCTGCGCGCGCGTCTCGCCAAGCAGCTGGTGCACCTGGTGCGCAGCTACGGCGTGCCGTCGCTCGCCGACGGGCGCGAGGTGCGCATCGGCCTGCAGCTCGCGCAGGAGGAGCTCGCCCAGCTGCTCGGCGCCTCGCGCCAGCGCGTCAACCAGGAACTCAAGCAGATGGAGCGCGAGGACGTGATCCGCATCGAACCGGGCGGGCTCGTCGTGCGCAACCGCGAGAGCCTGATGCGCATCGTCGAAGCCGACAACGAGAAGTGAGCCGGCCATGAGCGAGCAGAACTTCGATCATTTCGTCGGCACCCGGCCGGTGAGCGAGCGCCATGCGTTCGACGTGGACGCGCTCACCGCCTGGCTGGAGAAGAACCTGGAGGGCTTCCGCGGCCCCTTGAGCGTGGAGATGTTCAAGGGCGGCCAGTCCAACCCCACCTACAAGCTCGTGACGCCTGGGCGCAGCTACGTGATGCGCGCCAAGCCGGGGCCGGTGGCGAAGCTGCTGCCCTCGGCCCATGCGGTGGAGCGCGAGTTCGCCGTGATGCGCGGCCTCGCCGGCACCGGCGTGCCGGTGCCGCGCATGGAGGTGCTGTGCGAGGACGAGTCGGTGATCGGCCGCGCCTTCTACGTCATGGAGTTCATGCAGGGCCGCGTGCTGTGGGACCAGGCCCTGCCCGGCATGACGCCCGGGCAGCGCGCCGAGATCTACGACGAGATGAACCGCGTGATCGCGGCGCTGCACACGGTGGACTTCGCCGCGCGCGGGCTGGCGGGCTACGGCAAGCCGGGCAACTACTTCGAGCGCCAGATCGGCCGCTGGAGCAAGCAGTACAAGGCCTCCACCGACGGCGCCGGCCCCCTGAGCCAGCCCATCCCCGAGATGGAGCAGCTGCTCGAATGGCTGCCGGCGCACGTCCCGCCGGCCGCGCGCGACGAGACCAAGGTGTCGATCGTGCATGGCGACTACCGCCTCGACAACCTGATGTTCCACCCGCAGGAGCCGCGCGTCGTCGCCGTGCTGGACTGGGAGCTGTCGACGCTGGGCCACCCCTTCGCCGACTTCAGCTACCACTGCATGTCCTGGCACATCCCGCACGGCGCCTTCCGCGGCATCGCCGACCTGGACCTGCGCGCGCTGGGCATCCCGGGCGAGGACGAATACATCCGCCGCTACTGCGAGCGCACCGGCCTGGCGACGGTGGCCGACCTCAAGGCGGACTGGAACTTCTACCTCGCCTACAACCTGTTCCGCATCGCGGCGATCCTGCAGGGCATCGCGAAGCGCTACGAGGCCGGCACCGCCTCCAGCCCGCAGGCCGCCGACGCCGGCAGCCGCGCGCGGCCGATGGCGGAACTGGCCTGGCACTTCGCCCGACGCGCCTGACCGAACCCCACCTTCCAAGAGGAGCTACAGCATCATGGACTTCGAATACTCGGCCAAGACCAAGGAACTCCAGGCGCGCCTGCAGAAGTTCATGGACGACAACGTCTATCCCAACGAGGGCACGTACAAGAAGCAGCTGGCGGCCAACACCGAGGCCGGCAAGCGCTGGACGCCGATCCCGATCATCGAGCAGCTCAAGCCCAAGGCGCGCGCGGCGGGCCTGTGGAACCTGTTCCTGCCGGTCGACAGCGCGCAGCACTCCGGCTACGACGGCGCCGGCCTGACCAACCTGGAATACGCGCCGCTGGCCGAGATCATGGGCCGCGTGCCATGGTCCTCCGAGGTCTTCAACTGCTCGGCGCCCGACACCGGCAACATGGAGACGCTGGCGCGCTACGGCTCCGAGGAGATCAAGGCGAAGTGGCTCAAGCCGCTGCTGGAAGGCGAGATCCGCTCCGCCTTCGCGATGACGGAGCCCGAGGTCGCCTCCTCGGACGCCACCAACATCCAGACCCGCATCGAGCGTGACGGCGACCACTACGTGATCAACGGCCACAAGTGGTGGATCTCCGGCGCGCCCGATCCGCGCTGCAAGGTCTACATCACCATGGGCAAGACCGACCCGGACGCGCCCCGGCACTCGCAGCAGAGCATGATCGTGGTGCCGGCGGACACGCCCGGCATCCGCATCGTGCGGCCGCTGGACGTGTTCGGCTACGACGACGCGCCGCACGGCCACGCCGAGATGGTCTTCGAGAACGTCAAGGTGCCGGCGGGCAACATCCTGCTGGGCGAAGGGCGCGGCTTCGAGATCGCGCAGGGCCGCCTGGGGCCGGGGCGCATCCACCACTGCATGCGCCTGATCGGCCTGGCCGAGCGCGCGCTGGAGCGGATGTGCAAGCGGTCGCTGGAGCGCGTGGCCTTCGGCAAGCCGGTGGCGCAGCAGACGGTGACGCAGGAGCGCATCGCCGAGGCGCGCTGCAAGATCGACATGGCGCGCCTGCTGACGCTCAAGGCCGCCTGGATGATGGACGTGGCCGGCAACAAGGTGGCCCGCACCGAGATCGCGATGATCAAGGTGGTGGCGCCGAACATGGCCTGCCAGGTGATCGACTGGGCGATCCAGGCCCACGGCGGCGGCGGCGTCTCGGGCGCCTTCCCGCTGGCGCAGGCCTATGCCCACGCCCGCACGCTGCGCTTCGCCGACGGCCCGGACGAAGTGCACCGCAACGCGATCGCGAAGTGGGAGCTGGGCAAGTACGGCAGCGGCGGCCGCGATGCGCCCGTTCCTGTGACGCGGGGGGCCTGATTAGGGCTGGTGCGGAGGCGGGGCAGATTGAACGCAAAAGCCGCAAAAGGAAGACCAAAGCCGCAGAAAACAGCCATCCTCAAGAGGATGTTTTCTGCGGCTTTTGCGTCACTTTTGCGGCTTTTGCGTTAAGAACGGGTCGATCAAGCGCGGCCTCTCGGGCGGCCTCCTATCGGGCCGCCGTGCCGAACGCGCCCAGCGCGCTCTCGCACGCGGCGGTGAAGACGTCGGTGGCGTGATCGAGCGTGCTGGTGAGCGCGGGCTGGTACTGCATGCGCAGGTAGCACTTGCCGCGCACCAGCACGATCATGAAGGGCACGTGCTTGCCTGGCGCCGGCGCGGGCCAGGCCCGCAGCAGGTCCACCAGCGCGTCGTCCACCCAGGCCAGCGCATGTTCGCGCTGGTCGGCCAGCACCGCATAGCTGGCCCAGAAGGCATCGGGCACGCCCTCCCAGCCGATCTCGTCGTACATGGCCAGCCAGCGCATCTCCTCGGGCAGGTGCGGGTCGGCCGTGGTCTGGAGCGTGTCGGTGATCATGCTGTAGGCGCGCCGCTCGAGCGCGTCCTTCAGCGGGCGGTTGATGATCATCGCGCCGACGTTCTCGAACACGCCCAGTTCGGCGCGGGCCCGCAATTCCTCGCCGCGGATGTAGTCGCGGGCGGGCTTGCCCAGCTCCATGCGCCAGGGATGGCCGCCGACCTTGCCGTGCATCGACACCGTGTGGCCCAGGGCGCCGGTGGAAAAGCTCATGCCGCGCGACGCCGCCCATTCCGACACCGGCCCGTGCGCCGACAGCAGGGAGGCCTGCTCGCCCTCGCGTTCCCGGCTCTCGCGGTGGAAGACTTTCCGGATGCGGTCGAACATGCGGCTGCGGTTTGCCCTAAAGTTCCCCATCATAAGTTGAAACAGGAGGTTTCCGCGTGGCGACGATCGACGTTTATTCCTGGCCGACGCCGAACGGGCACAAGGTCCACATCATGCTGGAGGAGTGCGGCCTTCCGTACCAGGCGATCCCGGTGAACATCGGGGCGGGCGAGCAGTTCAAGTCCGAGTTCCTGGCCATCAGCCCGAACAACAAGATCCCCGCGATCGTCGATCCCGAAGGCCCCGACGGCGAGCCCATCTCGCTGTTCGAGTCCGGCGCGATCCTGGTGTATCTGGCGGCCAAGACGGGCCGCTTCCTGCCTGCCGGCGACCGCGCGAAATACGAGGTGCTGCAGTGGCTGATGTTCCAGATGGGAGGCGTCGGCCCCATGCTGGGCCAGTGCCACCACTTCCGCGTGTATGCGCCCGAGAAGCTCCCCTACGCCATCGACCGCTACACCAACGAGGCGAAGCGCCTGTACGGCGTGATCGACAAGCGGCTGGCGCAAAGCGAGTGGCTCGGAGGTGCGGAGTACTCGATCGCGGACATCGCCACCTTCCCCTGGCTGCGCAGCTGGCAGAACCAGGGCGTGGTGCTGCAGGAGTATCCGAACCTGGAGCGCTGGTTCCACGCGATCGAGGAGCGCCCCGCCGTGCAGCGCGGCGTGAAGGTGCTGGCGGAGCTCCGCAAGCCGATCACCGAAGACCCCAAGGCGCGCGAGATCCTGTTCGGCGCGACGCAGTACCAGCGGCGGTGACTCGATGCGCGCAGGCGGATTCGCAGGCTGGAGCTGAGCGCCGAAGGCCGAAGCCCAGCGATCAAACCGCCCGCAGCCGCAGGAAGCTGAAACTCGCCGAAGCCGCCGCCAGCGCGGCGGCCAGCCCCAGCGCGATCGCCGGCCCGCCGCCCTGCACCCCGGCGACGCTGAAGATCAGCCCCAGGATCACCGCGCCGCCCGTCTGGCCCGTGAGGCGCGCCGTTCCCAGCATGCCGCTGGCCGCACCGGCGCGCTGCAGGGGCGCGCTGGTCACGATGGTGTGGTTGTTGGGCGACTGGAACAGCCCGAAGCCGGCCCCGCACACCAGCAGCGGCACGATCATCTGCCAGTCGGCCGGATGCGCGGGCAGGAGCGCGAGCCACAGCAGCCCCACGGCCAGCACGCCCTGCCCGATGCCCCCCAGCATGCCGGCGGCGTAGTGCGACAGCAGCCGCCCCGCGACGGGGGCCATCACCACCACGCCGGCGGGCCAGGCCGTGATGATCAGGCCGGCGGCCAGGTGGCTGCGGCCCTGCCCCTGCAGCAGCAGGAAGGGCAGCGCGATGAAGGCCAGGGTCTGCGCCGCGAAGGCGGTGACCGAGGTGCACATCGACAGCGCGAACACGGGGATGCGCAGCAGGTCCACCGGGAACAGCGGCGCCGGCTGCCGCAGCTGGCCGCGCACGTAGATCCAGCCCACCAGCGCGCCGGCCGCCATCAGGCCCAGGGCCGCCGCCAGCGTGCCGCCTTCCGCCACGCCGCCGTGGCGCGCGCCGAAGGCGTCCGCGCCCAGGAAGACCAGCGAGAACATCGCGATGTTCAGGGCCACCTCGGTGGGCCGCAGCGGCGGGCCTCCGAGGCGCGGCGGGCTGGAGGGCAAGGCGCGGCGGCCGATCCACATCAGCGCGGCCCCGAGCGGGATCTGGATCAGGAACAGCCACGGCCACGAGGCCACCGACAGCACCAGCGCGGCGACGCTCGGGCCGGCCACCGAGGAGGTCGCCACCACCACGGAATTGAGCGCGAGCCCGCGTCCCAGCACCGCGGTGGGATACGTCAGGCGCACCAGCGCCGCGTTCACGGCCATCATGCCGGCCGAACCCAGGCCCTGCACCGCGCGCGCAGCGGCCAGCAAGCCCAGCGAGGGCGCCAGCACGCAGCCGAGCGAAGCCACCGTGAAGACCGCCAGGCCGACCAGGTACACGCGCCGGTAGCCCACCCGCTCGCCCAGCTTGGCGCAGGGCAGCAGCAGGCCCAGGGTGGCGAGCTGGTAGGCGTTGACGACCCACACCGCGGAGTGGGCCTCGGCGCCGAAATGCCGCGTGATGTCCGGCAGGGCCAGGTTCAAGAGGGTGGAATCGAGCACCGTCAGCGCGATGCCCAGGAGGATGGCCGCCATCGCCCAGTAGCGTTCGGGCACGGGCAGGCCGTCGGGGACGACCGGGCTCCCCCATTCGGTCTTCTTCTGCACCGGCGGGAGTGTAGATGTTTGCATGCAAACAGGCTGGCGCGGGGACTTTGCGGGCCCCTACAATTCCGCTTCCGCGGCGCAGCCGTTGCGCGCCGCGTCTTTTTTTCCATCCCCGATGTTCAAGAACGCCTGTTTCTTCCGGGTCGCGGAGGATTTCGTCCTGCCCGACCTCGCCGCCCTCGAGCGCGTGCTGCACAAGGCCCGCTTCGTGCCCTGCGGCCCCACCCAGCCCGAATCCGCCGGCTGGGTGCCGCCGCGCGGCAACAAGAGCAAGGTGCTGGCCGAATCCGTCGCCGGCCACCTGATCCTGAAGCAGTGCACCGAGAAGCGCGCGGTGCCCGCGTCGGCCGTGAAGGCGGCCGTCGAGGAAAAGGTGGAGCGCTACAAGCAGGAGACCGGCAACGAGCGCGTGCCGGCCAAGCTGAAGAAGGAATTCAAGGAGGAGGTCCTGCTGGACCTGCTGCCGCGCGCGTTCAGCAAGCGCAGCACCACCCTGCTCTGGCTCGACGCCCGCGAGCGCCTGCTGGTGGTGGATGCCGGCAGCCTGGCCGGCGCCGACCGCATCGTCTCCTCCTTCCTCGCCGCGCTGCTGGAAGTGCCGGGCGCCGGCCCGGCGCTGGACCTGCAGCTGGTGCAGACGCAGACCTCGCCGGCGGCCTCGATGGCGCACTGGCTCTCCACCCGCGAGGCGCCGTGGCGCTTCAGCGTGGACCGCGACTGCGAGCTGAAGGCGGCCGACGAACAGAAGTCCGCCGTGCGTTATTCCCGCCACACGCTGGAGATCGACGAGGTGGCGCAGCACATCGCCGCCGGCAAGGTGCCGACCCAGCTCGCCATGACGTGGAACGAGCGGGTCTCCTTCGTCCTCAGCGAAGCCGGCCAGATCCGCAAGCTCAAGATGCTGGACGTGGTGGTGAAGGAAGCCGAGGACACCAGGGGCAAGGACGACGAGGGCTTCGACACCAATGCGGCGATCCTCACCGGCGAACTGTCGGCCCTGATCCCCGACCTGCTGGAGGCGCTGGGCGGCGAACTGTCGCCGGGCACGGCACCGGTGAACGAAGCCGAGGCCCTGGCCGCCTGAACCCCCTTCCCTGCCGCGCGCCTCCTGTGGCAGCATGGCTGCGGGAGGTGCCGCCATGCAGGCAGAAGCCCAGGTCGCCCGGAGCGCCATCCTCGAAGTGGCGCTGCAGCTCGCCGAACGCAGCAGCTGGGACGCGATCCACCTGTACGAGGTGGCGCGCGAGATGGGGATCGGCCTGGCCGACATCCAGCGCCACTTCCCCAACAAGGACGCGATCGCGGAGGCCTGGTTCGACCTGGCCGATGCCGCGCTGCTGCGGCTGGCGCAGACCCCCGGCTGGCTGCAGCTGCCGGTGCGCGAGCGGCTGCAGGACGCGTACACCGAGTGGCTCGAGACGCTGGCGCCGCACCGGCGGATCACGCGCGAGATGCTGGGCTACAAGCTG
>NZ_DASSVG010000215.1:0-8373 GCF_035706265.1 Ramlibacter sp.
GTGCTGCACCGCGACCCGCAGCGCTTCGACCTGCTGTACCGCTCGCTCTGGCGGCTCGTCCACGAGCCTGAGCTCAAGAACGACCCCGGCGACGAGGACCTCGCCCGCTTGCGGCAGATGGCCCAGGCGGTGCGGCGCGACATCCAGAAGATGAAGGCGCGCATCGAATTCCACCCGCTCGTGATCCGCGGCGTCGCGGTGCCGGTGGCCTGGTACGAGCCGGCGCACTACATCTGCGAGGAGGTCGGCATCTGGCTCGCCCGGCGCGACCCGGAGGGCTGCTGGATGCTGCTCACGCCCGACCGCAGCATGCGCTGGGACGGCGAGCACCTGCTCAGCGCGCCGGCCCTGGCGCCCGCGGAGCACGGGCAACCCATGACGGACGACGAGCGGGCGCGGGCGCTGGAGGCGCTGCCCTGGGTCTGATCAGAGCGAGGGCCGCGAAGGCAGGCCCAGGTCGCTGGAAAAACTGAAGTCGCTGCGGGTGCGCTTCCATTCGGCGCTGGAGTCGCCGATCAGCTGGCGGCAGCGCAGGAACAGGCTGTCCAGCGTCGCATCCTGCCGGTCGCGGATGTTGTGGTAGCGCGGATCGGCATAGTGCGGCCGCAGGTGCGCCGAATGCGTCATGCGCAGGATGTTCTCCTCCCACAGGTACTGCATCAGCTCGCGGTGCGTCTGCAGCAGTTGCAGCATAAGGCCGGCGAGCTCGGGAAAGTGCTCGTCCTTCAGTTGCACGGCCTGGGCGAGCGCGGCCGGGATGCCGCTTTCCTCCGGGTTCTGGTGCAGCAGCGGCTCGTCGCGGTGCCAGTCGATCCAGGCCGTGTAGGCCTTGAGGCAGTCGATCAGGCGGTAGCCGGCAGCGCGCCGGCGGGCCAGCCGGCGCCGGTGGTCCGAACGCATCCGCCACAGCACGGCGGTGACGGCGAGCGCGAGCCCTCCCAGCACGAACTGGAAGAGGAAGCCGGGGTCGGACAGCAGGCGCACGGCATGCTCGCGGAGGGCCGCTCCTTCAGGGTTGCGGGGGTGCACCGGAATTGTCCCCTGCCGCCTCGGCGGCCCTTGTCGGGCGCGCCCGGCGGCGGCGCGGAAACGATGGCCGGCGCTTGATACAGGTCAGTATGCATGAGGAAGTGCGCGGCCATGATGGGGCGCTTCAAGAATCCCCCTGCCGCCCGTCATGAATTTCGAGCCCTCGCCGCGCGCCCGCGAATGGCTCGCCCGGCTGGAGACCTTCCTGGACCGCTTCGTCCTGCCTTGCAACGCGGCCTGGCAGGCCGCGGCCGCGCGCGGCGAGCACCCCGGCTTCGTCGCCGAGCTGCGCGCGCTGGCGCGCGAGGAGGGGCTGTGGAACCTGTGCCTGCCGGCGCTGCCGCGCGAGGCGCCGGGCACCGCGCTGTCGCACCAGGATTACGCGCCGCTCGCGGAGGCGATGGGGCGGCTGCCGTGGGCCGCGGAGGTGTTCAACTGCAATGCGCCCGACAGCGGCAACATGGAGCTGCTGTTGCGCTCGGCCACGCCGGCGCAGCGCGCGCGCTGGCTGGCACCGCTGCTGGCCGGCGAGATCCGCTCCGCATTCGCGATGTCGGAGCCCGATGTCGCTTCCTCGGACCCGACCAACCTGCAGACGCAGGTGCGGCGCGAAGGCGGTGACTTGGTGGTGAGCGGGCGCAAGTGGTTCGTCACCGGCGTCGCGCATCCGGACTGCCGGCTGCTGATCGTCGTCTGCCGCAACGCCGATGCCGCCGAAGGCGAGCGGCACCGCGCGCATTCGCTGGTGCTGGTGCCGATGGACGCGCCCGGCGTCGAGGTGGTGCGCAACATCGCCATCCTCCAGCACGCGGCGCCGGAAGGCCATTGCGAGCTGGTGCTGCGGCAGGTGCGCGTGCCGGCGGAGAACCTGCTGGGCGAATGGGGCGAGGGCTTCGCGCTGGCGCAGGCGCGGCTCGGCCCGGGCCGGGTGCACCACTGCATGCGCACCATCGGCCAGTGCGAGCTGGCGCTGGCGCTGGCCTGCGACCGCGCGCTGGAGCGGCGCGCCTTCGGCAAGCCGCTGGCGCAGCAGGCCAACGTGCAGGAGTGGCTGGCCGATTCGCGCATCGAGACCGACATGGCGCGGCTGCTGGTGCTGCGCACCGCGTGGGCGCTGGACCAGCCGCAGCCGCCGGCCGACCTGCGCGAGCAGATCGCCGCCATCAAGGTGGCGGCGGCGCGGCTGCAGGTGCGGGTGGTGGATCGCGCGATCCAGGTCTTCGGCGCCATGGGCCTGTCGCCCGACACGCCGCTGGCGTGGCTGTTCACGTGGGGCCGCGCGCTGCGGATCATGGACGGGCCCGACGAAGTGCACCTGCGCACCATCGCGCGCAGCGAGTTGCGGCGCGCCGGGGAGCAGAGGGGGAAGTGGGCGGACTACTTCACCACGCCGGAGCAGATGCAGGCGCCGGTGCGGATCCGGTGAGGGCGCCTCGACGCGGCGCCGTGCCGCTTCGCTGCGCTCGCGGATCGCTGGGCTTCGGCGCACTTCGTGCGCGCTCAGCTCCAGCCTACGCTGCAGGCGCGTGCAGGCGCGTGCAGGCGCGTGCAGGCGCGGTCGGCTCGCGCCCGTCCCCGTTCGGCTGGCGCCGGTCCCTTCGGCTGGCTCCGGTCGCTTCGGCTGGCTCCGGTCGCTTCGTCTGGCTCCGGTCGCTTCGGCTGGCTCCGGTCCCGTAGAAGGCTGGCGCTGGATCGACAGCAAAAGCCCAGCGATGCGCCGGAATCCGGTAGGCTGGCGCTGGATCGACAGCGAAAGCCCAGCGATGCGCCGGAATCCGGTAGGCTGGCGCTGGAGCGATAGCGAAAGCCCAGCGATGCGCGAGCGCAGCGTAGCGCCCGACGGCGCTAGTGATACCCCTCGCCGTGCTTCAACTTCCCCCGGAACAACCAGAACACCAGCACCGTGTACGCCAGGATCATCGGGATCAGCAGCGCCGCCCCGATCAGGTAGAACACCTGCGTGCCCGGATGCGAAGCCGCCTGCCAGATCGTGATCGACGGCGGCACGATGTACGGGATGCTGGAGATCACCAGGCCGAGGAACGCCAGCAGGAAGATCGCCACCGCCATCGCGAACGGCAGGATCGCCTGCCCGCGCCGGATGCCGCGCCAGCAAAGCCACGCGAACAGCAGCGTGGCCACCGGGATCTGGGCCAGGAAGAAGATGTTCGGCACGCCGAACCAGCGCTCCGCGATGCGCGGCGACATCAGCGGCGTCCAGATGCTCACGGCGACGATGAACGCCATCAGCGCGGCCAGCAGCGGCAACGCCAGCCGGCGCGCCTTCTCCTCCACCGGGCCGCTGGTCTTGAGCATCAGCCAGGTCGCGCCCAGCAGCGTGTAGCCGACCACCACCGCCGCGCCGCACATCACGCTGAAGGGCGACAGCCACGACAAGGGATGGCCAGCGAACTCCTGGTTCTGCACCGGGATGCCCTGCACGATGCCGCCCAGGACCAGGCCCTGCGCGAAGGCGCCGAGCGTGGAGCCGACCGCGAACGACCAGTCCCAGGCCCGGTGCCGCGGCTTGGCGACCCAGCGGAACTCGAACGCGACGCCGCGGAAGATCAGCGCCAGCAGCAGCACCAGCACCGGGATGTACATGGCCGGCAGGATCACGGCGAAGGCCTTCGGAAACGCCGTCCAGAGCGTGACCCCGCCCAGCACCAGCCAGGTCTCGTTGCCGTCCCAGAACGGCGCCACCGAGTTCATCACCAGGTCGCGCTCGTCCTCGCGCGGGTAGAAGAAGAACAGCATGCCGATGCCGAGGTCGAAGCCATCGAGCACGACGTACAGCACCACGGCCAGCCCCAGCAGCAGGGCCATGATGACGGGCAGGGTCTCCTCCAGGCCGGTCATGAAGGGGTGGCCTCCCGCGCGTCCGGCTGGCCGCCCGCCAGCGGCCGGTTCGGCAAGGTGTCCGGGCCCGGCATCTGCGCCTCGGGGCCCTTGCCGATCATGCGATGGATGTAGCGGATGCCGATCGAGAACACGACGAAGTACACCAGCACGAACAGCGTGAGCGAGATCGCCACCTGCACCGCCGTGACGGGCGAGGTGGCGTCGGCCGTGCGCAGGATGCCCCAGGCGATCCAGGGCTGGCGCCCGACCTCGGTGACGATCCAGCCGGCGATCAGCGCCACGAAGCCGACCGGCCAGCACACCCGCAGCAGCCGCAGGAAGCCGCGCCGCTGCGCGATCCGGCCGCGCCACAGCAGCCACACGCCCCACCAGCCGAGCGCGATCATCGCCACGCCCAGGCCCACCATCAGCCGGAACGCGAAGAACACCGGCGCCACCGGCGGACGCTCCTCGCGCGGGAACTCGCGCAGGCCGCGGAAGCGGCCGTTCCACTCGTGCGTGAGGATCAGGCTGCCCAGATGCGGCACGGCCAGCTCGAACCGGTTGCGCTCCTGCTGCATGTCGGGCCAGGCGAACAGGACCAGGGCCACCGGTCCCGTGTCTTCCCAGTGCGCCTCGATCGCGGCCACCTTGGCCGGCTGGTGCTCCAGCGTGTTCAGGCCATGCAGGTCGCCCACCGCGGCCTGCAGCGGCGCCAGCAGCGCCAGCATGCCCAGGCCCATGCGCAGCATCGTCATCGCCTCGCGCGTGCAGCGGCCCGCCATCAGGTAGCGGGCGCCGCTCGCCGCCACCACCATGGAGGTGGTGATGTAGGTGGCGATCATCATGTGGGCGAAGCGGTAGGGGAAGCTGGGATTGAAGATCACGTGGAACCAGCTCACCGGATACGCGATGCCGTCGCGCAGCTCGTGGCCGGCCGGCGTCTGCATCCAGCTGTTGGCCGCCAGGATCCAGAAGCCCGAAAGCGCCGTGCCCAGCGCGACGAAGATCGAAGCCATGGTGTGCAGCCAGGGCGGGAAGCGGTTCCAGCCGAACAGCATCACGCCGAGGAAGCTCGCCTCCAGGAAGAAGGCCGTCAGCACCTCGTAGCTGAAGAGCGGCGCCAGCGTGTTGCCCACCACCTCGCCGAAGCGGCTCCAGTTGGTGCCGATCTGGTACTCCATGACGATGCCGGAGACCACGCCCATCGCGAACGAGACCGCGAAGATCTTGGTCCAGAAGCGCGCCAGGAGGTGGAAGTGGGCCGAGCCCGTCCACAGCCACAGCACTTCCAGCGTGGCGATGAAGGCCGACAGCCCGATCGAGAACGCCGGGAAGACGA
Source organism: Ramlibacter sp. (assembly GCF_035706265.1). Taxonomy (GTDB): domain Bacteria; phylum Pseudomonadota; class Gammaproteobacteria; order Burkholderiales; family Burkholderiaceae_C; genus Ramlibacter. The sequence goes on from NZ_DASSVG010000215.1 coordinate 5,213, forward strand.
TGTGGAACGCGATCGTGAAGGCGAACTGGATCCGCGCCAGCAGGACCGCGTCGATGCCGAACACTGTTTCCATGGAACCCCGGTGCGCAAGGGCCGGGGCAGTGTAGCGGCGGCAGCCCGATCTAGGTGCCGCAGCAGCCCGGTGCGCAGCAGGAAGCCTGGTCGGCCTGGGTGCTCGACTTGGGTTCGATGCGGGCTGTCGAGGCGCCCGCAGGCTTGGTCGCGCGCACGAACCCGCTCACGAACTTGCCGTCCACCTGGGCCGCCAGCTGCCGGACTTCCTCGCCTTCCTGCGCGAGGAAGTCCCGCGCGTCCTCGGCGGAATAGACCCGCGTGACCTCGATGGCGGCCTGCTCGAAGCCGGCGGCACGCACCTTCGCCAGGTACTCGTCGTGCGAGAGGGCGCCGGCGACGCACCCGATCCAGAGGTTCATGCTGCGACGGATGGATTCGGGAACTTCCCCGCGAACGACGACGTCCGAGACGGCGAAGCGTCCGCCCGGCTTGAGCACGCGGAAGGCTTCGCGCAACACCCGGTCCTTGTCGGCGGACAGGTTGATCACGCAGTTGGAGATGATCACGTCCACGGAGTTGTCCGGCAGCGGGATGTGCTCGATCTCGCCCTTGAGGAACTGCACGTTCTTCAGGCCGCTCCTGCGCTTGTTCTCCTGCGCCAGGGCGAGCATTTCGTCCGTCATGTCGAGGCCGAAGGCAAAGCCCCCGGGGCCCACGCGCCGCGCGGACAGCAGCACGTCGATCCCGCCGCCCGATCCGAGGTCGAGGACGGTTTCGCCGGGGCGGAGCTCCGCCAGCGCCGTCGGGTTGCCGCAACCCAGCGAGGCCAGCAGCGCCTGCTCGGGCACGCCCGCCGCCTGGCTGGCGTCGTACAGGTTCGACGTGATCGGATCCACCGCATCCAGCGCGGCCCCCTTGCCGCCGCAACAGGCGTTGCGGTCCCCGCGCGCCACCCGCTGCGCCGCGGCGCCGTAGCGCTCCCGCACGACCTGCTTGACGTTTTCACCCGAGTCCATGCGCTTCTCCTGTGTTGGTTGGCTGGCCGGCGCCCCGCCAGTTCCCGCAGTATTGCGCCCGGCCTGCCGTGCCGCCGAAGACGCTGCTACGCCGCCCCGCGGCGGCGCATCATGTCCTCGCTCATCGCAGCGCGGGCCGGCTCGTCCAGCAGGGGCTGCGCGGCGGGGTAGGCGATCTCTTCCTCGGCGCGGATGTGGTCGTCGTAGAGGCCGGCGAAGGCGTCGAGCCGCGCCTCGTCCTCGGGCGAGAGCCGCTGCAGCTCGCCCTGGGCGACCAGCACCAGCACCTCGCGCGCGGTGGTCCAGCGCGCTTCCATCTGCAGGTGGTCCTGCTGCAGCCGCCGCACGACATCCTGCACGCGCGCGTCGCCTCGCTCCAGCAGCGGCGGGAACACGTGCAACTCCTCGTCCATGTGGTGCTGCGGCGCGGCCTGGTCGAAGTAGCGCATCACGTCGCGCGCGGCCTGCTGGCCCTGCACGTCGTTGCCGTTGTCGCGCAGGTGCGCGCGCAGCCGCGCCAGCAGGGCCAGCATGCGGTGCACGCGCTGGTGGCAGGCCTCCAGCATCTCGAAAGGCTGTTCGAAACCGGCCGCCGGCGTGGGCACCAGCGACTGCAGGGAGATCGGTTGCGTCATGGCTTGAGCTCGCTGACGTAGCGGTCGGGCGTGGCGCGCACGCGGTTGCGGCGCTGGCCCTCGATGGTGCCGACACTGACGAAGCACAGCGCCTCCTCGTCGGCGCCGAGCGCGAACAACTCGCGGAACACGCGCGAGTGCAGGGCCTTGCCGCTGGTCAGCGCCGAGCCGAAGCCGAGCGCCGTGGCCATCAGCAGCATGTTCTGGATCGCGCAGCCGGCGGAGACGAGGCGCTGCTGCGGCGGGATCTCGGCGTCCTGGTCGCGCAGCCGGGCGATGGCCAGCAGCAGCAGCGGCGAGCGGAAGGCCTTGTCGCGCGCCTTGGCGCATTGTTCCGGCGTGGCATCGGGGTCGCGCTCGCGCAGCGCGGCCTCGAAGGCCTGCGCCAGCGCGGGCCGCGCGGCGGCCGGAATGACCACGAAGCGCCAGGGCACCAGGTCGTGGTGGTCCGGCGCGGCGGAGGCGGCGAGCAGGATCGCGCGCTGCTGCTCCGCGTCCGGTCCGGGCTCGGCCAGGCCGGCCGGCAGCACGGTGCGCCGGCCGTGAATGAGCGCGGCGGCCCATTCGCCGGCAAGTGCCGCGTCCGGCGCCGCGCTCACCCGCAGGCTCCCACGTGGCCGCACGAGGTGCAGAAGTCGCAGCCGTCCTTGCGGATCATGGCGTGCGCGCCGCACTCGGGGCACTTGCTGCCGGCCATGGTGGAGGGCGCGGCGGAGACCACCGGCGGCGCCGGCGGAGTCGCGAGCGCGGCCACCGGTTCGCCGTTGCGGCGGGCGATGATGTTCTGCACCGCATAGGCGATCGCCGCCACCTCGGAGTCGTGCCACATCGGCACCGAGGTGCCGTCGGCCTTGGAGTAGGTGCCCAGGCGCACGGGGCCGCGGTCCCAGGCGACCTTGCGCATGTCGGTCAGCGCGCGCTCCAGGAAGCCGCCGCGCGCGGCCAGCGACAGCAGCCGGAAGCTGGCGGTGATCCATTGCTGCGACTCGCCGCTCTGGCCCACCGGCATGAAGAACTCGATCGCGCGCTCGCGGCCGTCTTCCAGCGGCAGGAAGGAGACGACGATGTAGAGCGTCTGCCGGCCCTGCTGGGTCCAGTATTCGACCTTCTCCGCCACCGCCGAGAGCTGGCCATTGGGCCGGCGCGCGATCACCGCGCGCATCGGGTCCACCTTGGGCTCGGTGGCCTGCTCCTGCTGCGCCTTCGCCTCCGGCGTGGTGGAGAGCACCGAGCCGAGGATCTCGTTGGGGCGGTAGGTCGCCAGGCCCTTGAGGCCGGCGCGCCAGGCTTCCAGGTACAGGCCCTGGAAGTCCTCGTAGGGATACTCCGCCGGCACGTTGACCGTCTTGGAGATCGCGGTGTCGACGAAGGGCTGCACCGCCTCCATCATCGCCAGGTGGTCCGCCGCCGGCATCTCCAGCGCGGAGACGAAGTAGGGCGGCAGCTTGGACGTATCGCCGCCGAGCGAGCGGAACAGGCGCCAGGCGTGGTCCTC
>NZ_DASSVG010000216.1:0-2089 GCF_035706265.1 Ramlibacter sp.
AAGCGCGTGCCGGCCGCGACGCACCGGCCTGCAGCGTGCGCACGCCGGCGCCCGCGCCAGGCGCCCCGGGGGCTTGGCAGAATGGCCCGATGATCACCTTGCCCAAGGAAGCGCGCCAGCAGGCGATCGCGTCCGGGCCAAGTACGACAAGGCCCGCAAGAACCGGTGATCGACCGGAGCGACGCCTGAGGCGCCCGGTGCCCCGCTAGGCGGCAGCGCACGCGGCCGGCGCCGAGACCGACTGCAGGCCGCCCAGGAACAGGTCGGTGACCACGGGCGCCATCGCGTCGTAGTCGAGCCGGCCCTCGGGCTTCATCCACGTGAAGAGCCAGTTGACCATGCCGAACAGCAGCATGGTGAGCGGCTTGCTCATCGCGGCCTGCTGCAGGTCGGGCCGCAGCGCCGCCACCACCTGTGCGAAGGCGGCGACCACCTCGCGCTCCTTGCCGAGGATGCGCTCGCGGTCGGCGTCGGCGAGGAACTTCACGTCCTCGGTCAGCACGCGGTGCGCATCCTGCGCATTCGCGTATTCCTCCACTAGGCGCCGGATCAGCCGGCGCAGTTGCCCCGCGGGTGCGGACTCCTGCGCGAGCGCCTCGTCGACGATGCCCTGCAGCCGCGTGACGTGGCCTTCGGCGATGTTCACCAGCAGCTCGTACTTGTCGCGGTAGTAGTGGTACAGCGTGGCTTTCGACAGGCCGCACGCCTGCGCCACCTGGTTCATCGAGGTGCCCGGATAGCCGCCGCGCGCGAACAGGGCGGCGGCTTGCGCGAAGATCAGCTCGCGCTGCCCGTCGTAGCCGGCGTGGCGTCCGCGACCCATCGCCCGCTTTCAGCGCTCGTCGAAGGAAAGCACCACGCGTTCGGTGAGCGGGTGCGCCTGGCAGGTCAGCACGTAGCCCGCCGCGACTTCCTTCTTGTCGAGGGCGAAGTTGCGCTCCATGCGCACCTCGCCTTCCACCAGCTTGGCGCGGCAGGTGCCGCAGACGCCCGAGGTGCAGGAGTAAGGCACTTCGAGCCCCGCGCCCGAGGCGGCATCGAGGATGCTGGGCTGCTCGCGCGAGAACAGGAACTCGCGCTGCAGGCCGTCGCGCACGATGGTGATGCGGGCCTTGGCTGCGTCGCTGGCGTGCGACTGGTGCAGCACGGCGCCGACCTGGCCGCCCGGCTTGTGCGCGATGCCGAAGCGCTCGATGTGGATCCGCTCCTCGGGCACGCCGGCGGCGAGCAGCGCGGCCTCGGCCTCGTCGTTCATCTGGAATGGGCCGCAGATGTAGGCGTGGGCGATCTCGCCCGCCGGCACCAGCACCTGCAGGAACTCGGCGAGCTTGTCGCGGTTCATCACGCCCATGTTCAGTGCCGACTCGGTGTGCTCGTCGGAGAACACGTGGTGGATGACGAGCCGCGTGAGGTAGCGGTCCTTCAGGTCGTCGAGCTCCTCCTTGAACATGGTGGAGCGCAGCCTGCGGTTGGCGTAGATCAGCGTGAAGCGGCTGCCGGGCTCGCGCGCCAGCACGGTCTTCATGATCGAGAGGATGGGCGTGATGCCGCTGCCGCCCGCGATGCCCAGGTGGTGGCGCCGCGCCTGCGGCTCGATCGGCACGAAGAAGCGGCCCTGCGGCGCCATGGCCTGGATGGTGTCGCCGGGCTTCAGGTGCTCGTTGATCCAGTTGGAGAACACGCCGCCCGCGACCTTGCGCACGCCCACGCGCAGCTCACCCTCGTCCACGCCGGCGCAGATGGAATAGGAGCGGCGCAGGTCCTGGCCGTCGATCTCCTGCCGCAGGGTGAGGTACTGGCCCTGGGTGAAGCCGAAGACGGGACGCAGCGCCTCCGGCACGTCGAAGGAGACGATCACCGCCTCGTCCGTGTCGGGCTGGATCGCGCGCACGCGCAGGGGGTGGAACAGGGCAGACATCTAAAGCGGCTTGAAGTGTTCGAACGGTTCGCGGCAGTCCAGGCAACGGTGCAGGGACTTGCAGGCGGTGGAGCCGAAGGGCGAGAGGCGTTCGGTGTGGGTACTGCCGCAGTGCGGGCAGGGAATCGCCGCTTCCGGCTGGCGGCGGAAGATGCGGATCGCCTGGGTTCC